>NZ_VNXE01000058.1:0-2856 GCF_009820115.1 Escherichia sp. HH41S | reverse complement strand
AAATTTGGTGGAGCTAAGCGGGATCGAACCGCTGACCTCTTGCATGCCATGCAAGCGCTCTCCCAGCTGAGCTATAGCCCCATCACGTAAAGCTTGTCGAGTTGACGGGCGGCATCATATGAATTCCGCCCGAATGTGTCAACGGCAAATTGCAGCGTGTAGTTTCAATCGCTGAAAAATCAGGCAAATGAACAATTTTGGAAAACCGCTCGCATTCAGTAGTTATTCATGTCACGGTTTCCTGTAAAGTGGTGTTATAAAATGAACCGCTAATAGACCTACATACATTCAGGGAATTGTTATGTTCAAGGAGAGGATGACGCCAGATGAACTTGCCAGACTGACCGGTTATAGCCGTCAGACCATTAATAAATGGGTACGCAAGGAAGGCTGGACGACGTCACCAAAACCAGGCGTCCAGGGTGGCAAAGCCAGACTGGTTCACGTCAATGAACAGGTTCGTGAATATATTCGCAATGCTGAACGTCCGGAAGGTCAGGGAGAAGCACCTGCCCTGTCTGGTGATACGCCGCTTGAAGTGTTACTGGTGACACTGGCGAAAGAGATGACGCCAGTTGAACAAAAACAGTTTACATCCTTGCTTCTGCGGGAAGGGATTATCGGGTTATTACAACGCTTAGGGATTCGCGATAGCAAATAATATGAAAAGATTACGCAATAAAATGACCACCGAAGAACTGGCTGAATGCCTCGGTGTGGCTAAACAAACTGTTAACCGTTGGATCAGAGAAAAAGGCTGGAAAACGGAAAAATTTCCCGGCGTGAAAGGCGGTCGTGCCAGACTTATTCTGGTCGATACGCAAGTTTGCGAGTTTATTCAGAACACGCCAGCCTTCCATAACACGCCGATGCTTCTGGAAGCCGAAGAACCCCTTGCCGAATACGCACCGGGTATTCGCACTCCTGCTTATCGGCAAATCATCAGCGCAATAGACAACATGACTCACAGTGAGCAAGAAAAAGTTGCGCAATTTTTGTCACGCGAAGGAATTCGTCATTTCCTTGCTCGTCTCGACATAGATGAATCAGAATAAATAAAAAACGGCAGGGGGATCTCTCCTGCCGTTTATCTTTTCTGCGCTAATTACTGCTGATTTTCGCGTTCAGCAATAAAAGCCAGCGCTTTGTTGATACGCTCAATGCTACGGGTCTTACCGATTGCGTGAACGGTAACGTCCAGTGCCGGAGACTGCCCCGCACCGGTTACGGCGACACGCAGCGGCATACCAACTTTACCCATACCCACTTCCAGCTCATCCGCCGTCGCCTGAATAGCGTGATGAACGTTTTCAGCGGTCCAGTCAGTAATCGCAGTCAGTTTGTCACGAACCACTTCCAGCGGCTGACGCGCTACCGGACGCAGATGTTTTTTCGCGGCGTCGGCATCGAACTCAGCAAAATCTTCGTAGAAATAACGGCAGCTCTGTGCCATCTCTTTCAGCGTCTTGCAGCGTTCGCCCAGCAGTTTCACCAGATCAGCCAGCTGCGGGCCGTTACGGGTATCAATATTTTCCTGCTCAATGTGCCACTGTAAATGAGTAGCAACATACTCCGGCGGCAACGCGTTAATGTAGTGATGGTTCAGCCACAGCAGCTTGTCGGTGTTGAACGCACTGGCAGATTTGCTGACGGCATTCAGAGTGAAGTATTTAATCATCTCTTCACGAGTGAAGATTTCCTGATCGCCGTGGGACCAGCCCAGACGCACCAGATAGTTCAGCAGTGCTTCAGGCAGATAACCATCATCACGATACTGCATTACGCTGACCGCCCCGTGACGTTTGGACAGTTTTTTACCGTCATCGCCGTTGATCATAGAAACGTGCGCGTAAACCGGTACCGGCGCTTTCAGAGCCTTAAGAATGTTAATCTGGCGCGGTGTGTTGTTGATATGGTCTTCGCCACGGATAACGTGGGTGATTTCCATATCCCAGTCATCGACAACCACACAGAAGTTATAGGTTGGGGAACCATCGGTACGGCGGATAATCAGATCATCCAGCTCCTGGTTGCTGAACTCGATCGGACCACGGATCTGATCGTCAAAAACAACAGAACCTTCCTGCGGGTTAGCAAAACGTACGACACACGGCTCATCATCAGCGTGATGCTCATGACTGTGGCGGCAGCGACCGTCATAACGCGGCTTCTCACCTTTCGCCATTTGCTCTTCGCGCAGCGCTTCCAGGCGCTCTTTAGAGCAATAGCATTTATAAGCTGTGCCCTCTTCCAGCATCTGATCGATCACCGCGTTGTAGCGATCAAAACGTTTGGTCTGGTAGTACGGACCTTCATCCCACTCCAGACTCAGCCAGTTCATGCCATCCATAATGGCTTCGATAGCTTCCGGCGTGGAACGCTCAAGATCGGTGTCTTCAATACGCAGCACGAACTCACCGCCGTGGTTACGTGCAAAAAGCCAGGAGTAAAGAGCAGTACGCGCGCCGCCAACGTGCAGATAGCCTGTTGGGCTTGGCGCGAAGCGAGTTTTGATTTTCATGAAATGGCCTTACGTTTAGAAAGATGCCGACAACCGGCAAATCCTGGAAAAATTGAGTGGGCGATATTCTATCACTCCCGCCTGATTCCTCAATGTAGTTCGGGTTGCTACATGATGCATTATTGTTTTCGTTGAGAAATTGCGCAACACGGTCTGTTTTGCGATCATCTTGCTTAAATTTACGACGAACGAACAATTTCTTTAGAAAATGCGTTGACTCATTTTGAACTCTCCCTATAATGCGACTCCACACAGCGGGGGTGATTAGCTCAGCTGGGAGAGCACCTCCCTTACAAGGAGGGGGTCGGCGGTTCGATCCCGTCATCACCCACCAC
>NZ_VNXE01000055.1:0-3005 GCF_009820115.1 Escherichia sp. HH41S | reverse complement strand
GCTTTTTGGCCTCTGTCGTTTCCTTTCTCTGTTTTTGTCCGTGGAATGAACAATGGAAGTCAACAAAAAGCAGCTGGCTGACATTTTCGGTGCGAGTACCCGTACCATTCAGAACTGGCAGGAACAGGGAATGCCCGTTCTGCGAGGCGGTGGCAAGGGTAATGAGGTGCTTTATGACTCTGCCGCCGTCATAAAATGGTATGCCGAAAGGGATGCTGAAATTGAGAACGAAAAGCTGCGCCGGGAGGTTGAAGAACTGCGGCAGGCCAGCGAGGCAGATCTCCAGCCAGGGACTATTGAGTACGAACGCCATCGACTTACGCGTGCGCAGGCCGACGCACAGGAACTGAAGAATGCCAGAGACTCCGCTGAAGTGGTGGAAACCGCATTCTGTACTTTCGTGTTGTCGCGGATCGCAGGTGAAATTGCCAGTATTCTCGACGGGATCCCCCTGTCGGTGCAGCGGCGTTTTCCGGAACTGGAAAACCGACATGTTGATTTCCTGAAACGGGATATCATCAAAGCCATGAACAAAGCAGCCGCGCTGGATGAACTGATACCGGGGTTGCTGAGTGAATATATCGAACAGTCAGGTTAACAGGCTGCGGCATTTTGTCCGCGCCGGGCTTCGCTCACTGTTCAGGCCGGAGCCACAGACCGCCGTTGAATGGGCGGATGCTAATTACTATCTCCCGAAAGAATCCGCATACCAGGAAGGGCGCTGGGAAACACTGCCCTTTCAGCGGGCCATCATGAATGCGATGGGCAGCGACTACATCCGTGAGGTGAATGTGGTGAAGTCTGCCCGTGTCGGTTATTCCAAAATGCTGCTGGGTGTTTATGCCTACTTTATAGAGCATAAGCAGCGCAACACCCTTATCTGGTTGCCGACGGATGGTGATGCCGAGAACTTTATGAAAACCCACGTTGAGCCGACCATCCGCGATATTCCGTCGCTGCTGGCGCTGGCTCCGTGGTATGGCAAAAAGCACCGGGATAACACGCTCACTATGAAGCGTTTTTCCAATGGTCGTGGCTTCTGGTGCCTGGGCGGTAAAGCGGCAAAAAACTACCGTGAAAAGTCAGTGGATGTGGCGGGTTATGATGAACTTGCTGCCTTTGATGAGGATATTGAACAGGAAGGCTCTCCGACATTCCTTGGCGACAAACGTATTGAAGGCTCGGTCTGGCCAAAGTCCATCCGTGGCTCCACGCCCAAAGTGAGAGGCACCTGTCAGATTGAGCGTGCAGCCAGTGAATCCCCGCATTTTATGCGTTTTCATGTTGCCTGCCCGCATTGCGGGGAGGAGCAGTATCTTAAATTTGGCGACAAAGAGACGCCGTTTGGCCTCAAATGGACGCCGGATGACCCCTCCAGCGTGTTTTATCTCTGCGAGCATAATGCCTGCGTCATCCGCCAGCAGGAGCTGGACTTTACTGATGCCCGTTATATCTGCGAAAAGACCGGGATCTGGACCCGTGATGGCATTCTCTGGTTTTCGTCATCCGGTGAAGAGATTGAGCCACCTGACAGTGTGACCTTTCACATCTGGACAGCGTACAGCCCGTTCACCACCTGGGTGCAGATTGTCAAAGACTGGATGAAAACGAAAGGGGATACGGGAAAACGTAAAACCTTCGTAAACACCACGCTCGGTGAGACGTGGGAGGCGAAAATTGGCGAACGTCCGGATGCTGAAGTGATGGCAGAGCGGAAAGAGCATTATTCAGCGCCCGTTCCTGACCGTGTGGCTTACCTGACCGCCGGTATCGACTCCCAGCTGGACCGCTACGAAATGCGCGTATGGGGATGGGGGCCGGGTGAGGAAAGCTGGCTGATTGACCGGCAGATTATTATGGGCCGCCACGACGATGAACAGACGCTGCTGCGTGTGGATGAGGCCATCAATAAAACCTATACCCGCCGGAATGGTGCAGAAATGTCGATATCCCGTATCTGCTGGGATACTGGTGGGATTGACCCGACCATTGTGTATGAACGCTCGAAAAAGCATGGGCTGTTCCGGGTGATCCCCATTAAAGGGGCATCCGTCTACGGTAAGCCGGTGGCCAGCATGCCTCGTAAGCGAAACAAAAACGGGGTTTACCTTACCGAAATCGGTACGGATACCGCGAAAGAGCAGATTTATAACCGCTTCACACTGACGCCGGAAGTGGATGAACCGCTTCCCGGTGCCGTTCACTTCCCGAATAACCCGGATATTTTTGATCTGACCGAAGCGCAGCAGCTGACGGCTGAAGAGCAGGTCGAAAAATGGGTGGATGGCAGGAAAAAAATACTGTGGGACAGCAAAAAGCGACGCAATGAGGCGCTCGACTGCTTCGTTTATGCGCTGGCGGCGCTGCGCATCAGTATTTCCCGCTGGCAGCTGGATCTCAGTGCACTGCTGGCGAGCCTGCAGGAAGAGGATGGTGCAGCAACCAACAAGAAAACACTGGCAGATTACGCCCGTGCCTTATCCGGAGAGGATGAATGACGCGACAGGAAGAACTTGCCGCTGCCCGTGCGGCACTGCATGACCTGATGACAGGTAAACGGGTGGCAACGGTACAGAAAGACGGACGGCGAGTGGAGTTTACGGCCACTTCCGTGTCTGACCTGAAAAAATACATTGCGGAGCTGGAGGTGCAGACCGGCATGACACAGCGACGCAGGGGACCTGCAGGATTTTATGTATGAAAACGCCCACCATTCCCACCCTTCTGGGGCCGGACGGCATGACATCGCTGCGTGAATATGCCGGTTATCACGGCGGTGGCAGCGGATTTGGTGGGCAGTTGCGGGCGTGGAACCCACCGGGTGAAAGTGTGGATGCAGCCCTGCTGCCCAACTTTACCCGTGGCAATGCCCGCGCAGACGATCTGGTACGCAATAACGGCTATGCTGCCAACGCCATCCAGCTGCATCAGGATCATATCGTCGGGTCTTTTTTCCGGCTCAGTCATCGCCCAAGCTGGCGCTATCTGGGCATCGGGGAGGAAGA
>NZ_VNXE01000024.1:0-3238 GCF_009820115.1 Escherichia sp. HH41S | reverse complement strand
AGTATGGTGCTCGGTGGTGTGGCGCAGATGCTGGCACCGAAAGCCAGAACTCCCCGTACACAGACAACGGATAACGGCAAACAGAACACCTATTTCTCCTCACTGGATAACATGGTTGCCCAGGGCAATGTTCTGCCGGTTCTGTACGGTGAAATGCGCGTGGGGTCGCGGGTGGTCTCTCAGGAGATCAGCACGGCAGACGAAGGGGATGGTGGTCAGGTTGTGGTGATTGGTCGATGATGAAAAACGTTTATGTGAAACCGCCTCCGGGCGGTTTTGTCGTTTATGGAGCGTGAGGAATGGGTAAAGGCAGCAGTAAGGGGCATACCCCGCGCGAAGCGAAGGACAACCTGAAGTCCACGCAGTTGCTGAGTGTGATCGATGCCATCAGCGAAGGGCCGGTTGAAGGTCCGGTGGATGGATTAAAAAGCGTGCTGCTGAACAGTACGCCAGTGCTGGACAGTGAGGGGAATACCAATATCTCCGGCGTCACGGTGGTGTTCCGGGCCGGTGAGCAGGAGCAGACACCGCCGGAGGGATTTGAATCCTCCGGCTCCGAGACGGTGCTGGGTACGGAAGTGAAATACGACACGCCGATCACCCGGACCATCACGTCGGCAAACATTGACCGACTGCGTTTTACCTTCGGCGTGCAGGCACTGGTGGAAACCACCTCAAAGGGGGACAGGAATCCGTCGGAAGTCCGCCTGCTGGTTCAGATCCAGCGTAATGGTGGCTGGGTGACGGAAAAAGACATCACCATTAAGGGCAAAACCACCTCGCAGTATCTGGCCTCGGTGGTGGTGGGTAACCTGCCGCCGCGCCCGTTCAATATCCGGATGCGCAGGATGACGCCGGACAGCACCACAGACCAGCTGCAGAACAAAACGCTCTGGTCGTCATACACCGAAATCATCGATGTGAAACAGGGCTACCCGAACACGGCACTGGTCGGCGTGCAGGTGGATTCGGAGCAGTTCGGCAGCCAGCAGGTGAGCCGTAATTATCATCTGCGCGGGCGCATTCTGCAGGTGCCGTCGAACTATAACCCGCAGACGCGGCAATACAGCGGTATCTGGGACGGAACGTTTAAACCGGCATACAGCAACAACATGGCCTGGTGTCTGTGGGATATGCTGACCCATCCGCGCTACGGCATGGGGAAACGTCTTGGTGCGGCGGATGTGGATAAATGGGCGCTGTATGTCATCGGCCAGTACTGCGACCAGTCAGTGCCGGACGGCTTTGGCGGCACGGAGCCGCGCATCACCTGTAATGCGTACCTGACCACACAGCGCAAGGCGTGGGATGTGCTCAGTGATTTCTGCTCGGCGATGCGCTGTATGCCGGTATGGAACGGGCAGACGCTGACGTTCGTGCAGGACCGACCATCAGATAAGGTGTGGACCTATAACCGCAGTAATGTGGTGATGCCGGATGATGGCGCGCCGTTCCGCTACAGCTTCAGCGCCCTGAAGGACCGCCATAATGCCGTTGAGGTGAACTGGATTGACCCGAATAACGGCTGGGAGACGGCGACAGAGCTTGTGGAGGACACGCAGGCCATTGCCCGTTACGGTCGTAATGTCACGAAGATGGATGCCTTTGGCTGTACCAGCCGGGGGCAGGCACATCGCGCCGGGCTGTGGCTGATTAAAACAGAACTGCTGGAAACGCAGACCGTGGACTTCAGCGTGGGCGCAGAAGGGCTTCGCCATGTGCCGGGCGATGTCATTGAAATCTGTGATGATGACTATGCCGGTATCCGCACCGGCGGGCGCGTGCTGGCGGTAAACAGCCAGACCCGGACGCTGACGCTCGACCGTGAAATCACGCTGCCATCCTCCGGTACCACGCTGATAAGCCTGGTTGACGGAAGTGGCAATCCGGTCAGCGTGGAGGTTCAGTCCGTCACCGACGGCGTGAAGGTGAAAGTGAGCCGTGTTCCTGACGGCGTTGCTGAATACAGCGTGTGGGGGCTGAAGCTGCCGACGCTGCGCCAGCGCCTGTTCCGCTGCGTGAGTATCCGTGAGAACGACGACGGCACGTATGCCATCACCGCCGTGCAGCATGTACCGGAAAAAGAAGCCATCGTGGATAACGGGGCGCACTTTGACGGCGACCAGAGCGGCACGGTGAATGGTGTCACGCCGCCAGCGGTGCAGCACCTGACTGCCGAAGTCACCGCAGACAGCGGGGAATATCAGGTGCTGGCGCGCTGGGACACGCCGAAGGTGGTGAAGGGCGTGAGCTTCCTGCTCCGTCTGACCGTAACAGCGGATGACGGCAGTGAGTGGCTGGTCAGCACGGCCCGGACGACGGAAACCACTTACCGCTTCACACAACTGGCGCTGGGGAACTACAGGCTGACAGTCCGGGCAGTAAATGCGTGGGGGCAGCAGGGCGATCCGGCGTCGGTATCGTTCCGGATTGCCGCACCGGCAGCGCCGTCGCGGATTGAGCTGACGCCGGGCTATTTTCAGATAACCGCCACGCCGCATCTTGCGGTTTATGATCCGACGGTACAGTTTGAGTTCTGGTTCTCGGAAAAGCGGATTGCGGATATCAGGCAGGTTGAAACCACAGCACGCTATCTTGGCACGGCGCTGTACTGGATAGCCGCCAGTATCAATATCAAACCGGGCCATGATTATTACTTTTATATCCGCAGTGTGAACACCGTTGGCAAATCGGCATTCGTGGAGGCTGTTGGTCAGCCGAGTGATGATGCATCCGGTTATCTGGATTTTTTCAAAGGCGAGATAGGGAAAACCCATCTGGCTCAGGAGCTGTGGACGCAGATTGATAACGGTCAGCTTGCGCCTGACCTGGCTGAAATCAGGACGTCCATTACGGATGTCAGCAATGAAATCACGCAGACCGTCAATAAGAAACTGGAAGACCAGAGTGCTGCAATTCAGCAGATACAGAAGGTTCAGGTTGATACAAATAATAACCTGAACAGCATGTGGGCTGTGAAGCTGCAGCAGATGCAGGACGGACGCCTTTATATCGCGGGTATTGGTGCCGGTATTGAGAACACCCCTGACGGCATGCAGAGTCAGGTGCTGCTGGCGGCGGACAGGATTGCGATGGTTAATCCTGCGAATGGCAACACAAAACCGATGTTTGTTGGTCAGGGCGATCAGATATTCATGAACGACGTGTTCCTGAAACGCCTGACGGCTCCCACCATTACCAGCGGTGGAAATCCGCCGGCATTTTCCCTGACACCAGA
>NZ_VNXE01000096.1:0-3552 GCF_009820115.1 Escherichia sp. HH41S | reverse complement strand
GATTCCACACCGGCACCATGGCTATACCCCACCCCGAGATGCCCGCTTAACGAACTGCTGAATGAGGCTTTAATACCTGCCTGGTATATTCCACGTCTGCCCGACAAATCATTGACAAAATTACCGTCATTATTCACTTTCACCCGGTTATCATCGACAAATTCTTTGCGCACAGCCGCCTTCAGCCACGGCTCAACTTCCATGCCGTTCCCCAGACGCATGTTGTAACTCAGCGTTGCGCCCAGTTCACGATATATACTGCGGGTATCGACTGATTTCGATTCCATACCATTGGATAAATGATATTCGGGGTTATCAGCGGTGAACCCCGTTAACGATGCATACGGCGTCAGGTTCCAGTTACCATCGGTAAATCGCATCCCGGTTTCAATGTGACCGCCCAGCCCGTTGCTGCGATAACTGCCGTTGGCGGCTCCACCGCTGCTCATTTTACCGGCTACGTTACTTTCAAAGCGGTTCAGCTTCACGATACCGTCCAGATAGAAACCACTTTCATGTTCCCAGCTGACATAGCCCCCCAGAGAATAACTGCCCACACTGCCATGTCCTCCACGATCAAAACCGATATGTGAATGGGAATAACCCATAAAAGCGCCCAGCGTCGCAATCCCCTCAGGAATACCATTACGGCTATCGATCCCCACCGTCATTCCGGTCAGCGTCTGCTCAAACCCGGCACCCGCATCGGTGGTGACATTATTACGGGTGTTATACGTCGTCCCCCAGACATTATTGTTGTGTGGACTCGCTTTCATTATGTTCAACCGCTCGCGAATACTGTTTAGCTCAGCATCAAAGACCAACGGTAATGTTGCTGCCATATTGAGTACGGCTGCCGTAGAAGGCGTGATGCGTTTCTCCGGGACGGGTGTCGGCGTTGGATCGGGAGTCGGGTCTGGTTTCGGATCCGGTTTTGGGTCTGGTTTTGGATCCGGTTTCGGATTTGGGTTGGGGTCCGGGTTGGGTTTGACATCATTGGTCAGGTTCCAGTTGCTGTTGCCGTCGCTTTTCAGGACATACTCATAGGTCCCAAGATCAACGAAACCGCCGGTATTACCCAGCGTAAACGAAGCATCCCCTCCCCCTGTTTTCACCAGCGTCATCGCGTCGTCAGACTGAGGGCTGACGCCGGTATCCTGAACAAAGATTTTAAAATTGCCAGTGGCGTTGTTGTTGACGACCAGTTGATCGCCCCGGGAGCCTGCAACGTTGGTATGCAGGTAGAAATTACCGCTGCCGGAAAGTTCACTGGTGGTCAGCGTATTGTAGATACCGTTAGTTGTGGCAGGCGCTGCTGTTTGTGCTGATAAATAAACATCACCGTCGTTGAGGAGCAAACTGTTTACTCTATATTCGCAGTTGCTGGTGCCTGCACAGGAATTATTGCTGTTAAGCCAGACATTGCCCCGGCTGGCAGCCGTCAGGTCGGCAAGCGTCGTATCGACGCCATTTCCGATAGTTAATGTCGCGCTATCGGTAATCCGGACCACCCCTTCAAGTTTAACTGGCGTAACATTATCCCGTGGCGTCATTAACGACAGGCTTCCTGTCGCGCCACTGACCGATGCATCCGCCAGCGTACCTGCGTAGACGATTGCCGTCCCGCCAGCGACCTGTAGATCTTCTGCCCGGGCCAGAGCCTGAAACTCATCTTTTGACCGACCAAGGGTATATTGCCCACCGGAATTAACCTTTGTGGCGAAGTCCTGACCCAGGTTTTGCATTGCCCCACCGTTGCCAACCGTGGAATCGCGAGCTTCGGTACCTGCTAATACCAATAAATTACCGCCATTTTCCAGCAGCACATTGGTCGCTAAATTTCCGGCAATGGAAAAGGTGCCGTACTGGTGAGTACCGCTGATTTCAATACCGTTAGCCGTGCTCGTCTGGAGAGCGGCACCGCTGTTCTGGATGATATCTGTCGCTTTGCCATTATCGTTGACTGTCAGCGTACCGCCTTCATTAATCGTTGTTTTTACTGCCTCACCGTTAGCCGAAACTGTTTGTATTCCGCCGTCGTTAATCGTTGTCTCATTCGCCACACCCTCGACGATTTGTTCACCGCCGGTAAGCATCGTGCCAGTCGCAGTGGCTTTTGTTTTGACGATCTCCCGTCCGCCCGCATTGACCTGTGTTTTGGCGGAAGTGGTGTCTGACTCCACGGTTAACACGCCGCCATTTGCCAGCAGGATATTGTTCGCCGCATCCTGCTCGATGCTGAACGCGACGCCATCAGCGCGTGTCCCTGTGACCCGCGTCGCCCTGGTGGTTGCCACCAGCGCGCCCTGGCTACTCTGCTGTATCCCCGTAGCGCTGCCTTTCTCCCGCACATCGAGTGTGCCGCCGTCATTAAGTACCGAGTTTTCAGCCAGACCGCCCTCATTAACTACCTGTGAACCGCCATTAATAATGGAACCTTCCGTTGTCCCGTTTGCCATAATTTGTTGCAGGCCAGAGACGATATCGGTATTGATCGCCTTACCATAATTCTGAACGGTTTGCGTGCCGCCTTTGATGTGCGTTTTATCTGTTGACCCACCATCAACAATTTGTTCACCACTTTCGATATTTGCCTCAGTGGCTAAACCATATACCGTTTGCTTGCCACCTTTGATATTTGCTTTATCAGAAGTGGCACTGGCATATATTGTTTGGGTGCCCGCACTATTGAGTACAGTGCCAACATCTTTTCCATAAACATCCATTTTGCCGTTGGCATTAATAATCGTATCAACTGCCCGGGAACCAGTAACGACTGTTAATGAGCCAGCGTTTTCCAGCACTACATTTTTAGCTTCTGAATTCCTGATGTAGAAAGCATCACCAAAACTGTTGGTTCCTTCGATAAGTGTTCCGGAAGTCGTGGAAGCAATTAATGCGCCGCCGGATTGTTGCTCAACATGCTTAGCCTCACCACCGTCCTGAACCTCCAGAACGCCACCATTATTAAGTCTGGTGGTATCTGTTTTAGCCTCCTTCTGGACAATCAGCTTACCGCCAGCATCAACGGTAGTATTTTTCGCCGTGGTTTTAGCCACTACCGTCAGTTCGCCGGTATTTTCCAGCACAACATAATTAGCCTCACCTCCGGTAATAGTGAAGTGAGAGAGTTTGTTGTATCCTTCGATATCAGTCCCTGCGCCCGTGTTGGCAACTAAAGCACTGCCCGTCTCCTGGTTAACCCCATGTGCGATACCACCGGTATAGACAATCAGCGAGCCTCCGGCGCTAATATTGCTGCCAGTTGCCGTACCATCTTTCTCAACAACCTGCCGGCTCCCGGAGGAAATATTTGTCGTGTCAGCTTTCCCGCCGCTCTTGATATTTTGCGTTCCACTGTTGATATTGGTGCCCGTGGCAATACCATGATTATTAATATTCTGTGTGCCACCATTAATTATGGTATTTGTCGCGTTTCCGGCAACATCCATAACGCCGCCATTATCTATTCGGGTCGCATCAGCTTTAGCATTCGTTAAAACTGACATTGTTCCTTTATCTTTAATAACCGTCTTGTTTGCCGAACCATAT
>NZ_VNXE01000074.1:0-4178 GCF_009820115.1 Escherichia sp. HH41S | reverse complement strand
TCACTTGGTATTGGTTGTCCTGGCATTGTTATCTCCTTAAAAAATTGAGGCGACAACTATGCTGACACAGGGGGTTATTGAGTGATCTCCTTTCATGAAAATACGCAGTATGGACCATACTATAAGGTGGTAATAACTAGGTAACACCTTTCTCTTTTATATCAATTGGTACCGCATGTGCGTAAGCGCATCATTTAAACCGTCTTTCGCCTCCCTTTCCTGTTTCCGATACTAATGTCCATTTTCGCAGTAAAAGGACATTTAAGATGAATGCACGAAAGGCGGTACTGGCAGATAATCCGGAATTGATCCTGCGTGTGCTACAGCTGAGATTTGACGAGTCACTGTCGTACCCGCGCATTTCTGCGCAGACTGGTGTCAGCAAAACCGCCATTTTTTCTCTGGTGAGGCGATTTCACCAGGTATTCACTGACTGGCCTCTTTCCGGTGAATATTCCTGCGGGCAACTGGCCCGGGCTCTTTTCCCGGGGCGATATCCTTCAACCCCGACCGTGACTCAGCCTGTGAAAGCAGAGAAAACCCGCCGGAACCGATTTTCACCGGAGTTTAAATGGAGACTTGTTCAGCAGACTCTTTTACCCGGTGCCTGTGTCGCACAAATAGCTCGTGAGAACGGAATCAACGATAACCTGCTCTTTAACTGGCGGCATCTCTGGCGTAACGGCGGCCTGCAGCCGCCCGGCGAACATGAAACATCGCTACTTCCCGTGACGTTAACTCCGGAGCCGGATAATAAAATCCCGGCACCAGTGCAGATACCTGAACAGATAAATACACTGCCAGACAGTCTGTGCTGTGAGCTGGTTCTGCCGGCCGGAACTCTCAGGCTTAAAGGTAAACTGACGCCGGCGTTATTACAGACACTTATCCGCGAAATAAAAGGGAGCAGCCACTGATGATATCTCTCCCTGCAGGTTCGCGTATCTGGCTGGTTGCAGGTATCACCGATATGCGAAATGGCTTTAACGGCCTGGCATCAAAAGTTCAGAACGTCCTGAAGGATGACCCGTTCTCCGGACACCTGTTCATCTTCCGCGGACGCCGGGGTGACCAGATAAAAGTGTTGTGGGCTGACAGTGACGGACTGTGCCTCTTCACCAAACGCCTGGAGCGGGGCCGCTTCGTCTGGCCAGTCACCCGTGACGGCAAGGTGCACCTTACTCCGGCTCAGTTATCCATGCTTCTTGAAGGTATCAACTGGGTGTGACAAGAAGTCGCTTAATATATTGTTTTAACATTATTTTGTATAAAACCTGCTATCCCATTAGCAGTAGCCTACCGGGGCAGGCCTGACTGGTAACAGTAGGGACTGGAGCCCCCGGGACAACGTAGCTCCGGGATACCCCGATCGGAATCTGTGAAGATAAGGATTATCTGCAAGCATCATGCGGATGGAGAGCCAGGCTGAACGATATGGTTAACATATGTGAACTGCTGATAAACATCGTTATTCCTGACAAGCCAAAGATGCTGACAGGCTTGAACCAAAAGGTGAGTGACTGGCTATCTCCTTCCAGTTTGGGGATACATGGGCATAAGGTCACCGGTGGATAGGCGGAACCTAACTCGTTCATTTGTATATTAAGCGGAACTTGGTAAGCCCGTATATTTGCCCAACCGGGCAGGCAAACCGTAAGGAATGCTGTGAAGTATGCGGGTAAAGGAGGACGGAAAAAGCGAATGCCGAACGGTAATAGTTCGGATAGGGGTTCAGACTTTGCCCCGGTGTGAAAACACGCCCACTTCCGTCTGGTCTTTAATCGCAGGAAGAACTGCAAAGCCTCTTACAAGGGAGTTCTGAAAGATGAGTACACATTGTCGTGTATCTTCGGCTACCCACGGGTCGCACTGGCACCTCATTAACTGGAGGTACTGTCATCGACGCGTGAAGAAGCTGCAGTTACGTATTGCGAAGGCAACACAGGAACAACAATGGCGTAAAGTTAAAGCTTTACAGCGCATGTTGACCCGCTCGTTTTCCGCCAAAGCACTGGCGGTTAAACGTGTTACTGAAAACACCGGACGTAAAACTCCGGGTGTTGATGGCGAAATATGGCAACATCCCGAATCCAAGTGGTCCGCTATTACCCGGCTCAAACGGAGTGGATACCACCCACTCCCGCTGCGACGAATTTATATTCCCAAGGCAAACGGGAAATTCCGGGCACTGGGAATTCCGACGATGCTGGACAGGGCAATGCAGGCATTATATCTGATGGCTCTGGAGCCACTGTCTGAAATCACGGCTGATCACCATAGTTATGGCTTTCGCCCAATGAGAAGCACTGCAGACGCGATTGAACAGGTTTTCAATGCCTGTGGTAAAAAAGCCTCAGCGGAGTGGATACTGGAGGGCGATATCAGGGGATGTTTTGATAACCTCAGCCATGAGTGGTTAGTATCCCATATTCTCATGGACCGGATGGTCCTGCGGAACTGGCTGAAATCTGGTTATTGTGAAGGAATGTCTTTCTATCCCACGAAAGGCGGAACGCCTCAGGGAGGAATAATCTCTCCGACGCTGATGAACATGGCGCTGGATGGTTTACAATCCTTGCTGGAACGGCGATTTCCATCCACAACGGTACAGGGCCGTAAGGCTAAGATACATCTGGTTCGGTATGCAGACGATTTTGTCATAACTGGAGCAACAGCGGAACTCCTGCGTAATGACGTTATGCCAATAGTTATCGACTTTCTGGCAGAACGGGGATTGATGTTGTCACCAGAAAAGACGCGAATCGTTAATATCAAACAGGGGTTTGATTTTCTTGGACAAAACATCAGGAAATATAAGGGTAAGTTACTCATCAAACCCTCAAGGATGAATCTGAAAAACTTTCTTCACAAGATAAGATCAATTATAGAAAAGAACAAAGCATCGCCTGCATGGTTACTGATATCCCAGCTAAATCCCGTCATTCGGGGATGGGTAAATTATCATCGTCATGTAGTAGCAAAGAAAATGTTCCGCTATATTGATCATCAGATATGGTTAAAAGTGTGGCAATGGTGTGTGAGACGCCATCCAAAGAAAGGTAAACGTTGGATCAGGAATAAGTATTTCACAACCATCGGAATGCGAAACTGGGTTTTCAACGGCAATGATGGTATGAATCGCAAATACACCCTGTTTAAGGCAGACTCAACGCCAATAAAACGCCATACGAAAATCAAAGCAATCGCTACTCCATATGACCCTAAATGGGAATCATATTTCGAGCGCAGACAGGATTATATTCTGGAAAACGCAATATGGGGAAAGAAACGGTTGTTAGCTATATGGAAGTCACAAGGCTCTCTGTGTCCGATATGTCGGCAGCGCATTACCCATGAGACTGGCTGGAACGTACACCATAAGGTGAAGAAAGTGATGGGGGGCGGTGAAGAATTATCTAACCTTGTCTTGTTACATCCAAATTGCCATCGACAGTTACACAGTTGTGAAGCCGGCTCTCTCAAAAAGGGCTTATAAAGGCTTGAGCGGTGTACCGGGAAACCGGTATGCACCGTTCTTAGGGGAGGACAGTCCAGTAATGAACTGTCCTTACCCGACAAGCACCCGAAACGAACGGAACGCGCTGGAATCCGCATATAACCCGTTGTAAAGTGAGGATATGGACACCTCACTTGCTCATGAGAACGCCCGCCTGCGGGCACTGTTGCAGACGCAACAGGACACCATCCGCCAGATGGCTGAATACAACCGCCTGCTCTCACAGCGGGTGGCGGCTTATGCTTCCGAAATCAACCGGCTGAAGGCGCTGGTTGCGAAACTGCAACGTATGCAGTTCGGTAAAAGCTCAGAAAAACTTCGTGCAAAAACCGAACGGCAGATACAGGAAGCACAGGAGCGAATCAGCGCACTTCAGGAAGAAATGGCGGAAACGCTGGGTGAGCAATATGACCCGGTACTGCCATCCGCCCTGCGCCAGTCTTCAGCCCGTAAACCGTTACCGGCCTCACTTCCCCGTGAAACCCGGGTTATCCGGCCGGAAGAGGAATGCTGTCCTGCCTGTGGTGGTGAACTCAGTTCTCTGGGATGTGATGTGTCAGAGCAACTGGAGCTTATCAGCAGCGCCTTTAAGGTTATCGAAACACAACGTCCGAAACAGGCCTGTTGCCGGTGCGACCATATCGTGCAGGCACCAGTACCT
>NZ_VNXE01000081.1:0-4366 GCF_009820115.1 Escherichia sp. HH41S | reverse complement strand
TCAAAATCACCATATTGCTTCAAAAAATCGAGATGTGTTTCCCCAAAATCCTCTATATCTTCCCAGCCTTCTGCACCAGAAATAACGGCACAAATAGTCAACAGTAGAATATCCGACAATTTATGTTCCACTTTCCAGGCTTGTCTGTAATCGGGGATAATAGAAATATGTTCCATCAATTTTTTAAGTTCTATTTTGTTCTCCTTAATTATGTAAGGAGTATTTGATCATGTATACGCAATAAAAAACAGCTTCAGGTAATGAGGAATATCTCAATTTTTAAACATAAAATGCGAATTACTTAGTACAAAAAAGCAGCGTTACGTGATCTTTCCCTGGTGAATAAATTGGGTTTTTCTTGCATCGCTGAGCCGTTGACTCGATTGCTGTAGCTCGAACGCAAGCGCTCTTATCATTCAATGCCATATTGTTCAAAATATTAAACACATTATCTTCGCATTTTTTGCAAATTTTTATTTGCCCGAGTATAAATGCTCCGATATCTCTACGGATATAATTTTTGTCAGCGCAGAATTCAATTGCCAATCTAACAGCGTCTTGCCCCCCTCTTAACTGTAATACTCTGGCAGATGAAATCCTTTTCAAGGAATTGCGATCATCAAGTAAGCGAAATAATTCATCATCATTTAGTTTCTTACATTGATTGTATAAACCATACTCTTTACTTGCCTTTCTTTTCTGGTATGTATTCGACATTGTAGGAATATCCATAAAGACTATCTTTTTCTATCGTTTGACTGTCTGGAGTCCTCCACCTACTCTGCCATCAGCGCACACGATGTTTGTTTATCCTTACATACTTATTTTCCGTGGCCAAAATTTAGAATTCTCCCATCATTTTTGCCTATTTCTATAATAAAAACCCCACCAGCAATTTGTTCTGATTGAATGGTGCCTTCAACAATCCAACTTGTTGGTAATTCCTTGATTTTGTATGGTTTTTCTTCTTCTGCGGCATCATGCCCATAACGATTCTTAACATATATCTCAGCTAATTCCAATGCTATGGCTTTATTTTTAACCAAATTTCTAACGGTATATTTCCCCTCACTTTCATACTTGCGCATTATTATAATATTATTACACTGCGCCCATGTGTTGTATGTAAAAACAAACAAAGATACAATTACACAGGTTCTGAATAATATTTTCTTACACGTTGCTATGTATTCTGAAAACATTAGGCAATCCTTTTCCATTTGTTATATCTTTCCCATGATTATCTATTGCTTTAAAATTTTCACCTATTGACCTTGAATTACTAAAATCACTTCCAGTGAAATCTGAGTTATTCAGAATAGCATTCATCAGAGCCGCATTGCGAAAGACAGCATTTCTAGTTGATGTATGTTGAATCATTACATTTCTTAAATGAGTTTTTTCAAATTTCGCCCCATCAAGACAATAACCATTGAGGATGGCACGATGTAGATTCATCCCGCTAAAATCATATCCAGCAAGAGTGGTACTATCTATCTCAAGAAATTTATTGGTTATTAAAAATGCGATTCTTATCATCTGTTCCTCCAATCATCTAACTCCGGAAAATTTGAAAACCAGAACCTCGCTTAGGGGGTAGGATTATTCTGCGTACCACGCTGTTGTCCTTTCCGTGCTGATAAGGGCCAGCAAGTTATCCGGTTTGCTTCGTTGAGTTCACCACGCTAAAGCTCCGTGTCCACATAACCTAGGTCGGAGGCATGACCTTCTCTGGTTCGTCCCATCTAAAATGTCTATAAAGAACATGGTTATTCAATTATTTTTTCTTTGAGTTTATTCTCAATCCAGCTGTCTTTATACCTGATGAAAATTTGACACTCACCAATATTATCAATGTCTCCAGAATTTGTATTTGGAATTTGTCCAACTGCAACTATAGTTGATTCAAAATATTCAACATTGACATTATCTGTAATTATTGAAATTATATAATCATCTGGAATAGAGCCATTAGGAGTTATATTGAAGAAACTAACACCTGAAAATACCAAATAACCATCTTCTAAGTCTTCATTATCATAAAAATTCCATTCTGTTGTACCATAGGCTATCCTTGAGATTAAATTAACCTGAATTCTAATTTGTTTACTCCATAAATAAAATTAAATTTTTTTTATTGCTCGATCACCAAGATATATTCTATCAAACATATTACCCCCCTATTCTAAAAAATACTCAGGCATTCCGCACATTATATCAGCCTCATCTTGATTGCTTCCCGTTTCCCGATACGGCGGCGCGGGGAGTCATAAAGGTAAGAAATTTCCAGCAGTACGGCGTCCTATTGTTCACGGCGGTAATGCACCAGCCAGTATTGGCTATCATAGTGATAACCGTGTAACCTGCCGCCGCATCGCGTATCTAATGTTCATTCTTTTCCATAAACCGTCCGTACACATTGTGATAGTAAAAATAAAATACATCTTTGCTGATGCGGTTATTCTGCTGCATGTGGGGAGCGCCGAATACTGCTCCCGGTATGGCCAGTAATTACTATTTAGTACGACGTTAGGGGGAGTCAATTAATCTCACAGATACTTCAAGTAACAGATGAAAATCGCTCCTGAAATGAAAAAAGAAATTTTTTTGAATGTGTTCCTGTCAAATCAAGTGGTTTTTTCGTCGATATGTAGAGTCATATTGTAAACAAAATTGTTACGAAACACACCTTGGTAAAATATTTGAATCGACTGTACAGTGGATTATTTTGTGTGTATTACATTCAACACTTGCCCATCTTTTTTCGCTATTAGTATTGTAAAATTTCCTCCTAACGTCTTCGGTTGTTTTCCCTCGATTTTCCAACAATTATTGTCATCTGTAATACTATATGGTTTCTGAAATTCTGCTTTTTCTTTCCCGTATACATATTTAATGTAAACATATGATAATTCCAAAGCCATTTCACGACTATTTACTAAAATTTCCACTGGATTTTCTTTTCCAAATACTGAGTGTGATATTGTAAACAATATCATAATAAGTAATATTAGTGAGTTTCTCGTGTTCTACACCTATCGAATCTCAAAAGTTGAGGGTAAAACATTACATTCAGAATATATGATATTCCTACCATCGGAATCCATTTTTCCAAATCGACCTTCTGGTGTACCTGGATATCCATTAAGAACATGTTTTTCCGAATGGTTAATTTATTTTCTCAGGAAGATGTTTTATTTTTCTTCACTACGAAGCAGTTCATGCTGTATTTTTGTTAAACATTCGTAAGACTCATCTTTGTTCGGGAGATGTGCTGTCATTCGAGCATAAGTTGGCTTCTCATCTTTAAAATATTTAACCATGATTGAATTATCAAGGACTGCCAACAACTGAGCTGGATCACTGCTCTTTTTTTGATAGATACCCGCTCTTATATAACTTCTAAACCGATCGCCGAGAAACGCCGTTTTTTCTGCTGTATTTATCAACTCCTGCAACGTTCCTTTGATGGCATGATTTTCATTAAGGCGTAGTGACCCGACGCGAATTAAGAGTCTCGCCCCGCTTGGTGTGAATTTATTATTTTTACATGTACCCAGTTCTGTTTGCCAATAATACTCACCGATGTCCTCATTCTGATACCATCTCCACATGGCTTTATTATTTAAGACAGGAAACGCGGAAAAAATAGTACCCTTAGCGAAAATAGTAAAACAATCATGATCTTTAGCTTGTATTTTGCAATCAGCTATAACACCAAAACTAACAAATATCATCAGCAAAAAGAACAAAAATCTTTTCATTTTCTTATTCCTCTCGATGTTCTCTGTTTCATTTTAGCTAAAATTTCACCCAAATCATCTATCCCTGCTGTTGCTGGCCCATCGGGTTTATTAATGTCTGGGAATAAATAGGGTTCTGCACAAGTATATCCTGGTGGTAATTGAGTTGTTGGCCAATTTGTCTGTGGCAGGTAATCACTTGCTGTCTTTGTATCCATCCCTGGATACTGGGGATCATCCTGTGGCGTACAAGTCAGATTTGGTTTTACCCACTTCCTGCAATACAGTGTGTAGTCGTAAGGGCTTAATGCTCTGAAGAATGTTTTGAAAACATTAGGCGCACTACTGGCCTGGTCAATAGGATATGGCAGTCTTAATTGTTTCGCTATGTCTGGCAATTTACTTGGATCGGGCGTAGGCGGTTTGTTGGATCTCGCTCCATATCCGCCATTATTTAAGTGTCCATATTTTGATGCCAGTCCCATTGAATCTATATACTGAACCGGATTCAACGGATACTGATAAAAATTCCACCCGCCTTCCAGCCCAATCGGATCCTGAGTGATATACCGCCCCTGCAGCGGGTCATAATAGCGATGGCGGTTGTAATACAGGCCGGACTC
>NZ_VNXE01000099.1:0-4560 GCF_009820115.1 Escherichia sp. HH41S | reverse complement strand
TCCATCTGAGCAGCACCGGTGATCATGTTTTTAACATAGTCGGCGTGCCCCGGGCAGTCTACGTGTGCGTAGTGACGAGTCGGGGTGTCGTATTCAACGTGAGAAGTGTTGATGGTGATACCACGAGCTTTTTCTTCCGGCGCGTTATCGATCTGGTCGAATGCGCGAGCAGCACCGCCGTAGGTTTTAGCCAGTACGGTAGTGATTGCAGCGGTCAGCGTTGTTTTACCATGGTCAACGTGGCCGATAGTACCGACGTTAACGTGCGGTTTTGTACGTTCAAACTTTTCTTTAGACATCGATTGTCCCTCTAAGACACGGATAAATCGGTGATATCACCACATCAACCAGGCAACATGCCCGACTTGTTGAATGCAATAAACAGAAGGAAAAAACAGGGAGGAGAAAAGAAGTGGTGCTGATAGGCAGATTCGAACTGCCGACCTCACCCTTACCAAGGGTGCGCTCTACCAACTGAGCTATATCAGCACATCTTGGAGCGGGCAGCGGGAATCGAACCCGCATCATCAGCTTGGAAGGCTGAGGTAATAGCCATTATACGATGCCCGCATCCTGGAACTCGGCTACCTGATTTTCATTCTGCACTGAATATCGAGAGAAGCTCTCTTTATTCGAGCCGGTAAGCGAACTTATCGTCTCGGGCTACGCCATCGCGTGGCCGAAATTGGTGGTGGGGGAAGGATTCGAACCTTCGAAGTCTGTGACGGCAGATTTACAGTCTGCTCCCTTTGGCCGCTCGGGAACCCCACCGGACTTGATGGTGCCGACTACCGGAATCGAACTGGTGACCTACTGATTACAAGTCAGTTGCTCTACCTACTGAGCTAAGTCGGCATCAAGTAGCGCGCATTCTATGGAGACATGCGAGTTCATGCAACTAAAAAATTGCATAATTTGTTTTATTGGTCACATTTTATGCGACACGATGAAGAAACAGTCGAACAGAGGGCAAATTAGCACACTTTTTCAACATCATTGTTCTCAACAATGCGCTCCTTCTAAAGCGCAATTCTTTTTATCAGATGGAATATCTGTCACATTGCTTTTCAACGATAGCTTCCTGGGAGAGATTTTTTCTTATTATTCCTCCCCATCTGGTGTTACCCTCCTGCCCATTAACCCATTCAACAGAACTGTGACGCGCCATGGCAAATATCGTTTTGCCGATAGAGCTATGACCGCCAGAAACATGCTTATGAGTATAAAAGAGCAAACGTTAATGACGCCTTACCTACAGTTTGACCGCAACCAGTGGGCAGCTCTGCGTGATTCCGTACCTATGACGTTATCGGAAGATGAGATCGCCCGTCTCAAAGGTATTAATGAAGATCTCTCGTTAGAAGAAGTTGCCGAGATCTATTTACCTCTGTCACGTTTGCTGAACTTCTATATAAGCTCGAATCTGCGCCGTCAGGCAGTTCTGGAACAGTTTCTTGGTACCAACGGGCAACGCATTCCTTACATTATCAGTATCGCAGGTAGCGTCGCGGTGGGGAAAAGTACAACCGCCCGTGTATTGCAGGCACTATTAAGCCGTTGGCCGGAGCATCGTCGTGTTGAGCTGATCACTACAGATGGCTTCCTTCACCCTAATCAGGTGCTGAAAGAACGTGGTCTGATGAAGAAGAAAGGCTTCCCGGAATCGTATGATATGCATCGCCTGGTGAAGTTTGTTTCCGATCTCAAATCCGGCGTGCCAAACGTTACGGCACCTGTTTACTCGCATCTTATTTATGATGTGATCCCGGATGGAGATAAAACGGTTGTTCAGCCTGATATTTTAATTCTTGAAGGGTTAAATGTCTTACAGAGCGGGATGGATTATCCACACGATCCACATCATGTTTTTGTTTCTGATTTTGTCGATTTTTCGATATATGTTGATGCACCGGAAGACTTACTTCAGACGTGGTATATCAACCGTTTCCTGAAATTCCGCGAAGGGGCTTTTACAGACCCGGATTCCTATTTTCATAACTACGCGAAATTAACTAAAGAAGAAGCGATTAACACTGCCATGACATTGTGGAAAGAGATCAACTGGCTGAACTTAAAGCAAAATATTCTACCTACTCGTGAGCGCGCCAGTTTAATCCTGACAAAGAGTGCTAATCACGCGGTAGAAGAGGTCAGACTACGCAAATAATTTAAAGGGGAGCTAATGCTCCCCTTTCTTATTTTTCTGCACTACGCAGGGATATTTCACCGCCCATCCAGGGTTTTATTATTCCATCCTGCTCAAGCAATAAAGCGCCTTGTTTGTCTATTCCGCGTGAAATGCCAAATATTTCTTTATCACCAATGATAAGTTTCACTGGGCGATTAATAAAATTATCCAGTTTTTCCCAGCGCGAAAGATAAGGTGCCAATCCTTCTTGCTCGAAGAGTTCCAGCGCCGCACGTAATTCACGTATTAGCATGGCCGCCAACGCATTACGATCGAGATTGATCCCAGCTTCCTGCAGCGTGATCCACCCCTGATTAACGACACTCTCTTCAACACGACGCATTGCCATGTTGATCCCGGCACCAACGACTATTTGCGCCGCATCGCCAGTTTTGCCAGTCAGCTCCACAAGAATACCTGCCAGCTTGCGATCCTGCAGATAGAGGTCATTCGGCCATTTAACACGAACTTTATCAGCGCCCAACTTGCGTAATACTTCCGCCATCACGATACCGATAACCAGACTTAAACCAATCGCCGCAGCCGGGCCTTGTTCCAGACGCCAGAACATCGACAAATATAAGTTTGCGCCAAAAGGTGAAAACCATTTCCGACCTCGGCGACCACGTCCTGCCTGCTGGTATTCAGCAACGCAGGCATCACCCGATTTAAGCTCTCCGATACGATCAAGAAGGTACTGATTCGTGGAGTCAATAACTGGCAGCACGGCTACACTACCGCTATCCAGCTGACTCAATATCTGTTCAGCATTAAGTAACTGGATGGGCTCAGGCAGGCAGTATCCTTTACCCGGAACGGTAAAGACATCAACGCCCCAGTCACGCAGTGTTTGAATATGTTTATTAATGGCCGCCCGGCTCATTCCTAACGTTTCACCCAGCTGCTCACCAGAGTGAAATTCGCCATTCGCTAATAGCGTGATTAATTTTAGCGGAACGGTATTATCCTTCATGAAATCGTCTCCGCCGCGCTAACTTCACCTGATGTACCAATAAAGCGAACTTCTGGCTCAAGCCAGACATTAAATTTTTCACCCACTTTCTGTCTTACATGATGTGCCAGCTGCACAATATCTTCGCTTTTTGCATTGCCTTCATTAATGAGAACTAACGCCTGTTGACGGTGTACCGCAGCCCCACCAATTTGTGTTCCTTTTAGCTGGCACTGATCGATAAGCCAACCAGCGGCCAGTTTTACTGAACCATCCGTCTGGGGATAATTTGGTGCTGTTGGAAATTGTGCCAGTAATGCTTTAGCCGTTTCGGCAGATACAACAGGGTTTTTGAAGAAACTACCGGCATTGCCATTCACTTTTGGATCAGGGAGTTTGGTGGTGCGCATATGACACACCGCATCAAATACTTGCTGTGGCGTTACGGTTGTAGGATCCAGACGAGTTAAGTCACCATACGTTAGTACAGGTTGCCACTCTTTTGGCAGGCGCAGACCTACGGCTACAATGGCGAAGCGGTCCTGGTATTCATGTTTAAAAATACTGTCGCGATAGCCAAAACGGCACTCTTTGGCAGTTAAGCGCACTTGCTTGCCTGTCGCCAGTTCAACACAGTCAACATAAGCGCAAACTCGCTGTAATTCTACGCCATAAGCACCAATATTCTGGATAGGTGATGAGCCGACACAACCAGGAATTAACGCCAGATTTTCCAGACCTGGCATACCTTCCTGCAAAGTGTATTTTACCAGGCGATGCCAGTTTTCTCCGGCTCCTACATGTAAATACCACGCATCAGGTTCATCATGAATTTCGATACCTTTGATCCGGTTGATGATCACCGTGCCGCGATAGTCTTCCAGAAAAAGTACATTACTTCCTTCACCCAGAATAAGAACGGGTTGCCCTTCTGCGGTTGCATGCTGCCAGGCATTGAGTAGTTGTTGTTCGTCTTCGGCACATACAATGTGCTGAGCATTATGATCAATGCCAAATGTGTTCCAGGGTTTTAAGGAGTGGTTCATAGCTGCTTTCCTGATGCAAAAACGAGGCTAGTTTACCGTATCTGTGGGGGGATGGCTTGTAGTTATGACGACAGGAAGAGTTTGTAGAAACGCAAAAAGGCCCAGTCTTCCGACTGGGCCTTCTGCTTAATTTGATGCCTGGCAGTTTATGGCGGGCGTCCTGCCCGCCACCCTCAGGGCCGTTGCTTCGCAACGTTCAAATCCGCTCCCGGCGGATTTGTCCTACTCAGGAGAGCGTTCACCGACAAACAACAGATAAAACAAAAGGCCCAGTCTTTCGACTGAGCCTTTTGTTTTATTTGATGCCTGGCAGTTCCCTACTCTCGCATGGGGAGACCCCACACTACCATCGGCGCTACGGCGTTTCACTTCTG
>NZ_VNXE01000048.1:0-11273 GCF_009820115.1 Escherichia sp. HH41S | reverse complement strand
CGGGTCCGCCAGATTCTGCGGATCTTCATCCGGCAGGCGACGCAGGGTCATCTGCGGATTCACTTCATGCTTGGGTTACATGAGTCAAATAGAAAAAAGATACTTGATTTAACAGAGATTTATTTTATAAATGAGAGGGTGCAGAATTACGTAGCAATACATGCTGCAATACATGGTTAGGGAAAAGCCTTCTTGGCATCGTACAAAAAACAAACCGAATTTTTTCTAACACAGCCAAGTAAAGCCTCCTTCACTTAATTAGTTAAATTATAAAGGAATATTCAATGAAAATTTTTCTTGCTCATGCAAAAGAAGATGAAACGATAACTGAAGAAATCTATGAAAGGCTAAAAAGTGGAGGATATTCCCCTTGGATGGATGTAAAAGATATACCCGCTGGCGTAAACTGGGATTATGAAATCCAAAAAAACTTCGCTAATTCAAACTTGATAATCCTTATCCTTAGCAAAGTGAGCACTCAGAAAAATGGTTATATTCGCCGCGAAATAAATGACGCCATTGATAAACTAAAGTATTACAAACCAGATGATGTGTTCGTGATACCATTACTTATTGATGATTGCGAAGTACCCGCCTACATATCAAGCAAGCTCCAATTCATTGATTTTAAGAGAAATGATGGTTGGGACATTTTATCTAGATCTTTAAGATTAGCAGCATCGCAACAAAAACTTGAAATATCTCAAGGTATCACTTATGGGCCATTTAACTTTAGCAGCGAGGTTTTCAAGGAAGAATATAACAAGATCCCAGGGCATGAAATTGAAATAGCATATCCAAGAATTGAAAGCCATACATTACCGAAATCAGCAAAACTCATTAGTGATTACTTTTCAGGAAAAGCGGCTTTACATATTTTTTCTGAACGCACATCATTATGGCCAGGAACACCATATTGGGATGAAGAATATAAACACACTTACACTAGTTCCTATAATGAAAGTTATAACATCTCATACTGTAACGAAAATGTCATGAGCATCCTTCATTCCGTACATTGGTATGGTGCGGGAGCAGCACACCCTAACAGTCATTTTGAAACTAGTAATTTCGTAATAACCAAGGATGACTACGCATACAAATTTAGTTTATGGGATGTATTTACCGAAGGGAAAGAGCAAGAAGCGATTAATAAGATAAAACAAAAAATAATCTCTGAATCAGCTCGTGAATTTTGGGAGAAAACTGGTGAAAAACCAAGTGAGGACGACATTAGTACGTTTGCAACGGGTATCATGGATAGTAACTTAGACTCGTTCACAATAAATAGTGATGGATTTAGATTCCATTTTGCACCTTACGAAATTCATGCATATGCTTTTGGTTCTTGGGAATTCTTTATCTCATTCTTTGAAGTAATAGACTTCCTTAAAGAGGATGGAATTTACTCTCTAATAAGGAGTTAACATTTCAATAAGCCTGAAATTTAATCAGGCTTATATACATTTCCTTATGATTAAATTATTGCTGTTCTTAAGCAAAGATGCAGCCAGAAGTAATTCCCCCTCAAGCTTGCTTGCACACATAAAGAACTGACACAAAACTCTGCTGTAAAGTTGTCTAGCCACACAGCAAAAAACATATGAAACTTTGTTATTCGCAAACTGCTTGCTCTATATTCCACCATCAAGGCGCATAAAGCAATTGCAATGGCGCAGAAGTAGGCCATAACTATGAAGTGAAGCTAGCGGCGCGTTATTGGCCGCTTCTGAATAGTGCCTGATTCAACTCAGGGATAAGATTTTTTCTGGTGATAGACCGCGACGGATGGCAACAAAACCAGAGAAAGGAAACGACAGAGGCCAAAAAGCCTGTTTTTAGCACCTGTCGTTTCCTTTCTTTTTAGGGGGTGTTTTTAATAAAAACATTAAGTTACGGCGAAGAAGAACGGAAACGCCTTAAACAGGAAAATTTTCACAAATAGCAAAAAACTGCGCGCCTGACGCCCCGTAACGTTCTGGATCACCGGAAAGGACCCGCCAGCCAGAGCGGGCCCTAATTTCATCAACCAATCAGCTTATAGCGACCATCCCGTGCATTGCGGCGTACACGCTCAATCTTGAGGCATAGCGCCGCATCTGGCTTTTTTGGGACAGGTACGCGGCAATATTCAGAAGCGCGAGGAATATTATTTATCCAGTCGATCACTTCACTTAAATACCAGGCCTTACGCCCTTCCGTAACCTGCACACGCTCCGGGAACTCTCCACTAGCCTCAAGGTTTAGCAGTGTACGACGACTCAGGGTTGTAATTTCCATCACCTGATTCATATCAACAAGGCGCTCGCTTAAACACATTTTGTCAGCGATAGCTTTTAATTCCTCTACAGCTGGATTCGGGTACATCATTTCGGCAATTGGCTTAAGGTCATTGTAATCATTCTGCATTGTATCCCCCTTTACACACGAGCCAGCGGCTGAACAGAAATACCTGAGCCAACAAACGCTGCAACCTTTACTGACAGTTCTTTAACAGACTCAGGCCAGTTCAGAGCATCAACATTTAAGACACCTGTCTTATAGACCTGAGCCTGTGTTTTTTTCGCGGTGTCGATTTGTACAGCGGAAACATAAACCGCTTTACCTACGCTCGAACCATCCCATACCACCAGTGCACCTGTTGCATCTTCCTGCATCAGTGGCGTAAATGCAGGAATTACCCCTTTATTAGCTGAAAATATCCCCAGCGTAGTCACCAGTGCTTCAGTGCCAGCCATGAGTTCAGTGTAATGAGTAGCCATTGCTCCCCCTTAGCCAATGCGAACGGTAACAAAACGATTGATGCGGGCCGGTATTGGCTGTGGTGCTGAATGTGTCTGCACATATTCAATAGCCGGATCACCAGGCACAATATAGTTTTTCGGTGCAAGTTCGGCTTTAGTCAGCCCCATTCGGATTAGCTCCGGATCCTGAATACCGCCATAGGCGACAATCCCCTGAAGAGCCGTATTGCCAAGCACCATCAAATCAGGATCAAGGAAATGTTTTTCTGTTCCGTCCTCGTCGGTATAACGCCCGCTGTAAACAACAATCGCAACATCGCCCATATACCCTTTAAAACTCACCGAATCACCAAGGTCTTTAAGGGCCGTTTCCAGTTCGGAATTAGAACCACGACGGGTATCCAAAGCCTCTTTTATCGCTCTGAATGAACGGTATTTCTTCCATACATTACCACCCATAATGATGATATTAGTGACGCCCTCACTAAATTCTGCGTAGCTCTCAATATCATCATTTGGATCAAAAGTTTCTTTATCCTTACCTGACCACTCAGTACCGCCAGACTGAGTGATGATATTTTGTGGTTTTATATTCCAGTCCAGCTCATAACGTTCAATACCATCGCCCTCAATGATATTTTTCCCCGTTGTGATTGCCTGAACAGCAAGCCATTCAATACGTGCACGAATAGCTTTAGCCTGATTTACAATCGCCTGTTTAACTTTAATATTACGCGCCCCAAAAGCATTGTATTGCTCAGGTGACACACCAGCAGGGCGCACAGCTAACTTATTTGGATCAATGCTGCTTTTCGGCTTCATATAGCCTGGACGAATTGTTTTTGATTCGTACCCTTCGTCACGTGAAACTTTACTACCCACCATAGGAGAACAAAACGCTGCAATTGGGATATTTGGATCGTCGATTGTATCAAGAATAATATCGCGCGATTCAAACATTACCGAGCGAGTAAAAAACAAACTGGTAAACAACGCATTTAGTTGTTTTTGTACATCTACAGCATTAACTACCTGTACAAGCTGAGTAGGCGAATATAAATCAACCATACGCATCCTCTTTGCATTCATTAAAAATAATTGTGGATATATGCTATCACCGATATTTGTCATGCGAACACATGCAACCGAGTGCAATGTTGTATAAAGTTTTGGGGTGACAACTTCAGTGCGGACAATTAGTGTTAATATCTTCACTCCCTTTGGTCGGGATTTATGTAGCATGCCGGAAAATTTATTTTTTCCGGCTTTTTTTATTGGCAATATTTAAAACGGGATATCATCTCCCCATTGCTCATTATCTCCCTCTGGTGGCTGGCTTCCTTGCTGATCTGCCTGTTGTTTTGCTCTGTTCAGTGCGTCAGTAGCCTGCCCCTGTTGGCCTTTTTTGCCGCCCGGTCGCACCGATCGCGCACTGATTACGCTGTCTGCGATAACCTGCCAGCCCTGCCGCGTTTCGCCGTTCTGTCCAGTCCACTGGCTCATCTGCATGTTACCCGCCACGCTCAGGAGTTCGCCTTTGTGATGCTTTGCCAGCGCGTCGGCTTGTCTGCCAAACGCCAGGACAGATAACCACAACGTCGCCAGACCGTCATCCGACTGACTGCAGGGCAGTGATACCGCCATACGCGCCAGCGTCATGGGGGTGCCCTTGCTGGTCTGTTTTGTCTGCGGGTCGTCCACCAACCGCCCGTAAACTGATATTTGCGCCGTCATGCTGCCTGCTCTCCGGACTTAATATTGATTGTTGTCACTTCCTCCGCTTCAGCAATCTCCCGTTCGGTCAGCGTGGCAAAGTTTGCAGCCGCCGTTGTCATGAATGCGCTTATCAGTTCGGGATGTGCTTTCGCGTATCCTTCCCCGGCGTTACGGTCTATTGCCTTAATCGCCACCCTTAGCCAGTGTTCAGCCATATCAAGGGCGCGGTAATGTGGCTTTATATGTTTGTTCAGTTTTCCTGATGTGTGCATTTTTATTTTTACCCCCTCGTTTAAAAAGTTTTTTGTGCACCACCACCTTGTCTACCTTGTCTACCTGATTAGTTATCAGGCCAGTAATGGCGCGGGTTTCAGGGAGGTAGACAGCCCCAAATAGCTGTCTACCTCATCTCTACCCGTCTCCTTACCTGTCTACAAAAATGGGTAGATAAGGTAGATAACAGGTAGACAGTGAAAAATAGTTATCTACCTGCATTAATACATTGAAATAAAAGTATTTTCTTTCAGTCAGGTAGACAAGGTAGATAACCATTGCCATTTTTTATAAAAACGCATCGCAATCATCAGTAGTCGTTGCGTTGGTCTGCGTGACTCCCTTAACTTTTCGCGTAATATATTCATATCCGTAAACTTTCGCCGCTGACCTCATAGCCTTTCCGAACTCATTCACGCTCAAACATTTCCCCTTTCCTGTGTATGCCATGAAGGCCATATAGACACGGTAAAGGCTGTTTCTGGTCGTGTACTTCACGGTGTCACCACCACCGCCCATCATTAGCCCACGAGCTTCCTCCAGAAACTCCAGCGCCGCGCAAAGCTCAACAACCGGATCCGTTTGCTGCTTTATTGCCAGAGCTTCATCACCGTCACGCTGTTCCAGTAATAAAGCCCGTGCCTTTTCAGGGTCAGCAAAATTAGCCAGCAAGCGGCGGATAATTACGGGGATTTCTGCCGCTATCTTTTCCGGTAATTCCTTGTCTTTTTCGTCCTCCCTTACAATGTTGTCGAACCGGAAAATCACCCGACGGCGTGACACACCTCCGGCCCGTTCGGTAAAGATCATCGGGTCGTTATTGGTTGCCAGTACCACCGCCCTTATTATCGTCGTGAATCGCTTCTCATATTTCGGGTTAATTTCAACGGGATCGCCTCCCGTGATTTTCTTGATGCCCGTGCCTTCCCCCGTATATTTCGGCTGATCGGCAAGGACGATAAGACGACTCCCGACAACCTGCGCGCGCCCTCCTGCATCATCGAGTGATGTCATCTCCGCGCTTACGGTGTTCTGTTTGCCAGCAAGCAGGGTGGCAATATGGGTAAATGTACTCTTACCGCTTCCCCCGTCTCCGGTGGCCTCAATGAACATCTGCCAGTCGTAGCGGTTCGCCATAATCATGTATAACGCGGCACATATACGCATCATCTTGCGCGGGTCTTTTCTTGCAGCATGTTCAAGCCATTTATGGAAATTTGGCGCATTATCGCGGATGTTTTCCCCTGCTACTGGTGGCGTGTACTCAATGCCATTGTGCGTGGTGCTCCAGTGCTCCGGCGAGTGCGGAGAAAATTCCCCCGTTTTCAGGTTAAGCACACCATTAGTGAACGGTAGCAAATCACCGGACGGCTCCCCCATGGGGTCGGCAATAACTTTTAACGCTTCCACGGCGTTATTGATTACACGTTTGCTGAACGTGGCCCTGTGCTCTGAATAGATCGCCACCATTTCGCGGCTCAGCTCCATTGTGCTGACCGGACACCATACCCCGCCGCGCCATACGTGGACGATTTCACTTTCTGCATGAACACACACACCATCAAAGCGATCGGCAAGTAGTTGTGCACGTTCACTGTCTGCCATCTGTGAAAGTTGCGCCTTTTGCTTCGTCGGAAGATTAAGCACCAGACTTTCCCCACGCTCGCATTCCTCTTTGAGTCGCGGCAACTGCTCGGATAAATCCACTGGGCTGGTGTCAGTAATCCCCGCGTATTCGTGTACGGTCTTCACTCCAGCCACAGCCAGTAACGTAACAATCTGCGTCATGCTGTGCTCTGTGATATGTCCTGCGCGGTAAACACGCACACACTGACGATCTTCATCAATGATCCGGTAATCGGTGATATTTTTCAGTTGCTCATCAGCCAGCACGACAGGCGGCACATCGTCGGCGGCAATATGTTTACCCGCCCATTCCCGCCACTCTTTCGCATGGCTCCACGCATCACTACCTGCAAAGATGATTACCTCTGTCAGTCTGTCGCGTGGCTGTTTTTTTAAGTTCGGTGCCAGTTTCATTTTTTGCCCCTGAATGCGTTAATCATGCTTTTCATTTTCTGGATGTTTCCCCGCGCTTTTTCCCTGCTGATGGGCTTACTGCGGGGTGCGGCATATACCAGGGAAAAATCACGCCGGAACTGATAAACAGGCATCACGCAGTCATAGCTATACCCCTCACGGCGGTAAGTGATGCGCCGTTCTGCCACGCCTTTAATCGTTACCGTGCCGCCGTATTTATCGCGGTAAATATCGCCGTTCATAAATTCAGGCCGAGCGGGGCCGCTGGCAATAAAGCCAGAATTTTTCATTTCCATATTATTTATTCCTCGACTTAACTCGACTTATTTGATAGCAGGGCACTATTTATTGCGTCATTGAGTTTTTCTGCTGATTCATCAATAAGTGACAACAGGCCATAAGCAATATTTGCATCTTCATTGTCATTTATGCAATCAAGCCACATATTTAATATTGCTTTTGCTGAATTATTTAAAGTTAATGAACTTTCTGCACATGCTAACAATTTAAAAAAGACTTCCCGTTCTGTATTCATTTAATCCCCCACCAGCTTACTTTCTTCCTCAATCAGGAAACTAGCGACACTTCCCGAAAGGCGCGCCAGTAGGCTCGCCAGCGCGGATATATCAGCATCTGTAATTTTGTTCGGGTATACCTCAAGAAGGCGGCAAATAATTTCTGTCTGGTGCGCACGTTCAGCGGCTTCGTGTAATGTGATTTCCTGCATTAAGGCACCTCTTTTAATTCATACACTGCTGAAATAATGACTTGTGATAAGCCATATTCTGATGATTCGCTTCTCACCGCAGCAATAGCCGTCTGAACATTAACAGCCTTCACGTTCTGAGTGATACCAATTGTGTGGCCCAGTGGGTTAACAGCTCGGGCAAATACACGGAAGGTTTTAAGCACGGCACACCTCCTGACGAATACGGGCGGCGAATACCATCACGCAGCCAGTTGGGGATTGCTGGCGGGCTTCCTGTTCGCTGATGGCCTCGATGGTAATCATGCGCGGTTGTGCCGTACTCAAGGCGATAAAACGCCAGATGTATTTATTCAGGTTGTGCGGGTCCCGCCCTTGCGGGTGTGTGGTATGATTTCTCATAGCTACCTCGATACTGTTGCTATCGTTGGTGGTTAGAAGCCCGTTGGTGTTCCCAGCACCTTCGGGCTTTGCTTTTTTAAGTGCCCCCGTGTTAAGGTGGTCACCTAACAATGAAAAGGCTAATTCAATAGGTGGTCACTTGTCAACGATCAAACGCGATAAAAGTCCTAAGGGTGATGGGCAATCTCCACAATTCAGAATGCGAATTTCTCCAGAGTTAAAAGAGCAATTCGACAAAGAAGCGCAGAGCGACGGCATAAGCCTAGCCAACTGGCTTAAAGAATTAGGGCGCAAAGAGCTGCTACGGCGCGGTATTGAACCAAAAGGATAAGAATAATTGAAGTCAAGGAGCTAACACATGAAATACGAATTCTTCGCAACAAGTAGCAGTAGTTTGGATGTATACATAGTCACTGTATCAAACGATTCTGGCTCGCTAATCATGACTTGTAATTGTCCAGCAGGAAGTAAAGGTATTCTATGTAGACACCGTAAAGCTTTAATTACCGGAAAAATCCGTGGTATATTCACTCCCCCAAGAAGGAATAATCCTGAAAAATTACAAGAAGCTATAAATTTAATAGCCACATATGGCATAGATAAAACATTAAAGTTGTACACTGATGAGTTAGAACGAGCAGAACAGACTTGGATAAGTGTTCGCGATAATTTGAGAGCAATGATAAACGCTCTTGTTGAACCACCTAAATATTGAACTGTTCACATTGCCTATCAGGCGATAACCTCGTATTCTGATTAAGGCTAACTATATACTCACATTGGCGACCAATTCTGGTCGCCTTTATCCACCATTTTTATAATATCACAGATTAAAAGTGTTAATCCTTACCCCCTGAATGGAATTGATGAGGATTTAATTTCCACAGAACTAAATCCTCTTGAATCCAAGAACATTTTTATACCAGCCTCAATGAAATCATAATCGTTTGTCGGGCCAATTGTAATGCTTTTAATTGGTAATTTTCTATTATCTTTATTATCAATGATGATATAAGGGATGATCCCATTATTATTTATTCTGAAGTGCACATCTGGCATTTGCATCCACGGAGTAAATACCAATCTAAATTCATTCTCTTCGATAAAACTAGGATGTTTAAAAAATGGGATGTATTTAGATATAAATTGATACGTAGAGACCATTGTTACAAAATGATCATTCATTTCTTTAATATTAATACCATTACAAGAAAAAAACTCTCCCAACTCCTTACTCATCTTAGTAATATCGTTATTATTTGAATATATAACATCATGTGCAACACAATTTAAATAAATATTTTGAGAAAAGCTCACAAGTTCATCCGCATCAAACTCAATGCAAACACCCTGTTTATTTCCGTAACCTCTCCACTGACTTAACTTATCGTTTTCCTTACAAAAAGAGATGCTATAAACATGTTTATCAATCCCTTTTTCTTTTTGTAACCTCCCTTTCTCATACATGTCAAGAGACTTGAGCAAAATAGTTTTCTTATCTTTTGGAATGATATTGTCATCAACTATTTTAATTGTATTTCGAAAGCATTCACATCCATGGTTAGACTCCTCTTTATCATTTAAGAAATATATGTTTGTAGCCCATAAAGAATTAGAGTCTAATATACCTTTCAAACCAAAAAGATCTGTATAATGAAATATAGCCACAATGCCCACCTAATAGTTAAGTTGTTTCCCACTCACCTCGAATCCATGCCTGCACTTCTGAAAGACGATATGCAACAGCAGTGGAACCAATCTTGATCCGCTTAGGAAATTTTCCTTCCTTCTCCAGCTTCCAGCGTGTGCTGTTCGCAAGAGTAGTTAGCTCCCGACATTCTTTCTCACGGATCATTCGGTCAATGTTAGGAATGTACTCCAGACCCTTTTTATCAACAATTGCCATTTTTTTCATGCTAACCAGCCTTTTGTTTGAGGATTGTCACTTTTGAATCAGCAGCTGCGATGCTATTGAGATATGTAGTCCAGAGTTCCAGAGCATCCAGTTTTTTAGCCATAAACTTACTCCGGTTGTAAACACCTGCCACGCCAGGTAGCGCATGGCCTAACAGTTGTTCTACTACATAAAATTCAACACCGAGATCACTTAGATGAGTAGATAGCGTTCTTCTAAGGTCGTGTAGTGACCATTGTTTTTCATGGCCCAAACGTTTACCGATTTTCCCCCCAATCTTGCTTACGCTTTCTCTAATTCGCAGACTTCCCAGCACATAACCAGTATGTTTTGTCTCTTCGTGAACATCCGTTACCCACTGTCGTAGAATTTCAGGTACTGGTCTGACGATTTCAACACCAGTTTTTGAGTGATCTTTTGGCACAGTCCAAACCCAACTTTCGAGATCCCATTCGCTCCATTCTGATAATCGGGCTTCACTCATTCGACATCCAAATACTGTACAAAGCACAAACATTTTTCGCGTGTATTCAGACATTAGTTTTAAATCAGGCTCGACAAAAATTGCCTTCCAGAGCTGGCCGAGTTCGGCTTCATCCAGAACCCGATCCCGCTTACCTGCAATCTGCCCCACATCACTCATGCGCAAATCCTTTAAAGCATCACACGTCGCGTACTGGCGTACCCGACAAAAACGAAGAGCTAATTTAGTGTCAGAAAAAACATACGCCGCCATAACTGGTGCATTACGTTTAATTCGGTCAAAACAGTCCAGCCATTCATATAGGTGAGTGTCATTTACGGGCAAATGACCGATATAGGGAAAGATATGCTTTCGAAATCTGCCAAGCGTTACAGCATGAGTTTTACGACGCACCTTACAGTAATTTTCATACCAGTAATTTAGTGCATCCTCCACTGTGACCGGCTTTAAGCGTTCTTCAGCCTGAATCTTAATCTGGATACGCGGATCACGTTTGTCAGCCAACCAACCACGGCACTCGTCGCGCTTTTCCCTTGCCTGTTTGAGTGACATATCAGGATATTTACCCAACGTTAGCCAGACCGGAGCAGCCCGGCCACCTGCTAACCTGTAGAAGAAAACAAAGCTCACAGCCCCTTTAGTACTCACACGAATAGAAAGCCCCTTTCCATCAGCAATGGTGATCTGCTTTTCTCTGGGTTTCCCCAGATATCCTTTAAGCGCTTTGTCGCTCAGTTTGTTCTCGCCAGCCATTTTTAGCCCCAAAAAGCAATACAAGCTGCAATACAGAGATGATTGCAACACACAGATAACGAGGAAAATTCAGTGAAAGCGCCAGATAAACTTATTCTTTATTATCAAAAGATTAAGTGTAAAAACCAGCAACTACACGAAAGCCTCAGAAAGCCATGCTAAGTGCTTGGGTTTGACATATCCCGGCGTAAATTCAGAGGTGGAGCCGCCACGGGAACGGATAACCTCACCGGAAACAAT
>NZ_VNXE01000032.1:0-11499 GCF_009820115.1 Escherichia sp. HH41S | reverse complement strand
GATGCGACAGGGAAAGAACAGGTCTACATCCACGCGCAGAAGAACATGAACACCGAGGTGCTGAATAACCGCACCACGGATGTGATAAACAACCATGCTGAGACCATCGGCAACAATCAGATGATTGCGGTTACCAACAATCAGATACAGACAGTGGGCGTTAACCAGATAGAGACGGTGGGCAGTAACCAGATCATTAAAGTGGGCTCTGTTCAGGTGGAAACGATTGGACTTGTTCGTGCGCTGACTGTGGGCGTGGCGTATCAGACGACGGTAGGTGGCATTATGAACACCTCGGTGGCCCTGATGCAGTCCTCGCAGATCGGTTTGCATAAGTCGTTGATGGTCGGGCTGGGTTATGACGTCAAAGTCGGAAATAACGTTACCTTCACCGTTGGTAAAACGAAAAAGGATGATACCGGGCAGACCGCGATTTACTCCGCCGGTGAGCATCTGGAACTCTGCTGTGGTAAGGCAAGGCTGGTGCTGACTAAGGACGGACAAATTTTTCTCAACGGCACAAAAATTCATTTGCAGGGTAAGGAGCAGGTTAATGGTGACTCACTGTTGATTAACTGGAACTGTGCAGCCTCGAAATCCCCACCGAAGACCCCTGATGAAAAGCAGGATACGCCGGATATGAGAGAGTACTGATCCCGTACCTGTTCGGTATTCAGTAACAAACAAGCATTAAAAATAAACAGAAGAAGGAATTGAATCATGAGCGGAAAACCAGCGGCGCGTCAGGGAGATATGACTCAGTATGGCGGTCCCATTGTCCAGGGTTCGGCAGGTGTAAGAATTGGCGCGCCCACCGGCGTGGCGTGCTCGGTGTGTCCGGGCGGGATGACTTCGGGCAACCCGGTAAATCCGCTGCTGGGGGCGAAGGTGCTGCCCGGCGAGACGGACCTTGCGCTGCCCGGCCCGCTGCCGTTCATTCTCTCCCGCACCTACAGCAGCTACCGGACGAAGACGCCTGCGCCTGTGGGGATTTTTGGCCCCGGCTGGAAAGCGCCTTCTGATATCCGCTTACAGATACGCGATGATGCACTGGTACTCAACGACAACGGCGGACGGAGCATTCATTTTGAGCCGCTGCTGCCGGGGGAGGCGGTGTACAGCCGCAGTGAGTCAATGTGGCTGGTGCGCGGTGGTAAGGCAGCGCAGCCGGACGGCCACACGCTGGCGCGGCTGTGGGGGGCGCTGCCGCCGGATATCCGGTTAAGCCCGCATCTTTACCTGGCGACCAACAGTGCACAGGGGCCGTGGTGGATACTGGGGTGGAGTGAGCGGGTGCCGGATACTGAGGACGTACTGCCAGCGCCGCTGCCGCCGTACCGGGTGCTTACCGGGCTGGCGGACCGCTTCGGGCAGACGCTGACGTACCGGCGTGAGGCCGCCGGTGACCTGGCCGGGGAAATCACCGGCGTGACGGACGGTGCCGGGCGGAAGTTCCGTCTGGTGCTGACCACGCAGGCGCTGCGTGCGGAAGAGGCCCGCACCTCTTCGCTATCTTCTTCTGACCGTTCCCGCCCTCTCTCAGCCTCAGCGTTCCCCGACACACTGCCCGGTACGGAATACGGCCCCGACAGGGGCATCCGTCTTTCGGCGGTGTGGCTGATGCACGACCCGGCATACCCGGAGAATCTGCCCGGTGCGCCACTGGCGCGGTACACGTATACGGAAGCCGGTGAACTGCTGGCGGTATATGACCGCAGCAATACGCAGGTGCGCGCTTTCACGTATGACGCGCAGCACCCGGGCCGGATGGTGGGGCACCGTTATGCGGGAAGGCCGGAGATGCGCTACCGCTACGACGATACCGGGCGGGTGGTGGAGCAGCTGAACCCGGCAGGGTTAAGCTATCGCTATCTTTATGAGCAGGACCGCATCACCATCACGGACAGCCTGAACCGGCGAGAGGTGCTGCATACAGAAGGCGGGGCCGGGCTGAAGCGGGTGGTGAAAAAAGAACTGGCGGACGGCAGCGTCACGCACAGCGGGTATGACGCGGCAGGAAGGCTCACGGCACAGACGGACGCGGCGGGACGGCGGACAGAGTACGGCCTGAATGTGGTGTCCGGCGATATCACGGATATCACCACGCCGGACGGGCGGGAGACGAAATTTTACTATAACGACGGGAACCAGGTGACGGCAGTGGTGTCCCCGGACGGGCTGGAGAGCCGCCGGGCGTATGATGAGCTGGACAGGCTGGTAACGGAGACATCGCGCAGCGGGGAGACAGTACGCTACCGCTACGATGACGCGCACAGTGAGTTACCGGCGACGACAACGGATGCGACGGGCAGCACCCGGCAGATGACCTGGAGCCGCTACGGGCAGTTGCTGGCCTTCACCGACTGCTCGGGCTACCAGACCCGCTATGAATACGACCGCTTCGGCCAGATGACGGCGGTTCACCGCGAGGAAGATATCAGCCTTTACCGCCGCTATGACAACCGTGGCCGGTTAACCTCGGTGAAAGACGCACAGGGCCGTGAAACGCAGTATGAGTACAACGCCGCAGGCGACCTGACCGCCGTCATCACCCCGGATGGCAACCGGAGTGAGACACAGTACGATGCGTGGGGAAAGGCGGTCAGTACCACGCAGGGCGGGCTGACGCGCAGTATGGAGTATGATGCTGCCGGACGTGTCACCACGCTGACTAACGAGAACGGCAGCCGAAGTGAGTTTACCTACGATGCGCTGGACCGGCTGGTACAGCAGCGCGGCTTTGACGGGCGGACGCAACGTTACCACTATGACCTGACCGGAAAACTCACGCAGAGTGAAGATGAGGGGCTTGTCACCCTCTGGCACTACGACGAATCGGACCGCATCACGCACCGCACGGTGAACGGCGAACCGGCAGAGCAGTGGCAGTATGATGGCCACGGCTGGCTGAGAGAAATCAGCCACCTGAGCGAAGGCCACCGTGTTGCCGTCCACTATGGCTATGACGACAAGGGCCGTCTGACTGGCGAGCGCCAGACGGTGCATAACCCGGAGACGGAGGAACTGCTCTGGCAGCATGAGACGAAACAGGCATACAACGAACAGGGGCTGGCAAACCGCGTCACGCCGGACAGCCTGCCGCCGGTGGAGTGGCTGACGTATGGCAGCGGTTACCTGGCGGGAATGAAGCTGGGCGGGACGCCGCTGGTCGAGTATACGCGGGACAGGCTGCACCGTGAGACGGTGCGCAGCTTCGGCAGCATGGCAGGCAGTAATTCCGCATACGAACTGACCAGCACATACACCCCCGCAGGTCAGTTACAGAGTCAGCACCTGAACAGCCTGGTGTATGACCGTGACTACGGGTGGAATGACAACGGCGACCTGGTGCGCATCAGCGGCCCGCGACAGACGCGGGAATACGGCTACAGTGCCACGGGCAGGCTGGAGAGCGTGCGCACCCTCGCACCGGACCTGGACATCCGCATCCCGTATGCCACGGACCCGGCGGGCAACCGGCTGCCGGACCCGGAGCTGCACCCGGACAGTACACTCACAGTGTGGCCGGATAACCGCATCGCGGAGGATGCGCACTATGTCTACCGCCACGATGAATACGGCAGGCTGACGGAGAAGACGGACCGCATCCCGGCGGGTGTGATACGGACGGACGACGAGCGGACCCACCACTACCACTACGACAGCCAGCACCGCCTGGTGTTCTACACGCGGATACAGCATGGCGAGCCACTGGTCGAGAGCCGCTACCTCTACGACCCGCTGGGCCGCCGGACGGGGAAACGGGTGTGGCGGCGGGTACGTGACCTGACGGGGTGGATGTCGCTGTCGCGTAAACCGGAGGTAACGTGGTACGGGTGGGACGGCGACAGGCTGGCGACGGTACAGACCGACACCACGCGTATCCAGACGGTATACGAGCCGGGAAGCTTCACACCGCTCATCCGCATCGAAACAGACGTGACCGAACTGGAGAAAGCGCAGCGCCGGAGCCTGGCGGAGAAGTTACAGCAGGAAGGGAGCGAGGACGGTCATGGTGTGGTATTTCCGGCTGAACTGGTGCGGCTGCTGGACAGACTGGAGGAAGAAATCCGGGCAGACCGCGTGAGCAGTGAAAGCCGGGCGTGGCTTGCGCAGTGCGGGCTGACGGTGGAAAAACTGGCCAGACAGGTGGAGCCGGAGTACACACCGGCACGCTCACAGTATTTGTATCACTGTGACCACCGTGGACTGCCGCTGGCGCTTATCAGCGAAGACGGTAATACGGCGTGGAGCGCGAAATATGATGAATGGGGAAACCAGCTATATGAGGATAACCCGCATCACCTGTACCAGCCGTACCGGCTGCCGGGGCAACAGTACGATGAGGAGTTGGGGCTGTGCTATAACCGGAACCGGTACTATGACCCGTTGTTGGGAAGGTATATCACCCAGGATCCGATTGGACTGAAAGGGGGATGGAACCTGTATGCGTATCCACTAAATCCGGTGCAGCGGATTGATCCGATGGGGCTAAATGGATGGAATTCATTAGGTGATGGTGGGATTAAAGAAGTATGCCAACAAGTTAATTCTGCGGTGAGGTATTTACCTCCAGATGAAGCCGCGAAAGTCATACATAACGTAGAAACAATGCATAATGTATACAATCCACTCTCAGAATACGTTTTCGGTTGGTCCGTTGCCCCAGCTTTGGTTGCCGGGGGGGTGCTAGGTGGTGAAGTATCCTTGGCTGAAAGAGGTGCGGCATGTATTACTAATGTGGCTGATGCAGTAATAGTAAAAGGCGAAAGAGATGAGAAAAAACTAGCATTCGTATGTGTCAAAGGTGTTGCTGATGCTGGTTTATCAGGTTTTCCGAAAAAAATGTATGATTTTGTTTTTGATAATCTAGTTTCGTACACTCAAAAACAATAAGGATAAAGTGATGAGATGTGGTTTTGTTTTATTAGGGGCGAGCATGCTGTTTGTGAGCTTTTTCTTTTTTTATGTGTTGGTTTTTTGTGAAAATGACTCAAATAAGAGAGTGATATATTTAACGCAAATGGCAGAAAGAGGTGATAAAGACGCTCAAACAGATCTTGGTATGGCTTACGGAGAAGGATTCGGCGTTGTTAAAAATTATGAGAAAGCTGCTTTCTGGTATTCAAAGGCCGCGACACAAGGTTCAGTTTCTGCGTTATTTAATCTTGGCCTTTTCTACGAAAAAGGGTGGGGGGTTACTAAAAATTTACAATTGGCAAGAGAATTTTATAGCAAGGCAGCAGTTAGGGGGAGTGTCGATGCGCAGGTAAATTTAGGGGTTTTTTATATAAATGGCTTGGGAGGGAGGATAGATTATTTACGGGGAAGAAATCTATTTTTGATGGCTGCGGAGAAAAAAATACTGTTGCATTGTATAATTTAGGTTATATTTATAATTACGGGCTGGGTATTCCTCGTGACGAAAAGCAGGCAGCTAAATGGTATGGTAAGGCTGCGGAATTAGGTTCTATGAGCGCGAGAAATTCTCTTGCTTTATATTATTCTAGAGGTGCTGGTAACTTACCTGTAGATAGAAAGAGAGCTCTTGATTTACTTAAAAGTTCCGCGTGCCAGGGCTATGCCGTAGCTCAAAATAACTTAGGGATTTTGTACCTGGAAGGAGGTGATGAAATATCTAAAGATGTTCGAAAATCATATGCATGGTTCTCCGTGGCATTCTATAATGGGATTAAAACTGCTAACGAGGCACGAAAGAAAATAGCAACTTATATGGATGAGAAAGAAGCAAAAGAGGCTGAAAATTTGGCGCGCGAATATATTAATAATTATCCAACATCAATCAATGGATCGGATACAAATAAATCAGACTCGCAGTGTAGATTGCCAGCATACTGAGTTTAAAAAAGAAGGTCGTAAAATATAAAATATAAATGAAAGTATATAATCACTCATCCGCAGTGAAGACGAGGAACTCATCACCCTCTGGCACTACGATGCATCAGACCGTATCACTCACCGCACGGTGAACGGCAAAGCGGCAGAACAGTGGCAGTATGACGACCACGGCTGGCTTACTGACATCAGCCATATCACCGAAGATGCGCACTACCTGTACCGCTACGATGAATACGGCCGACTGACGGAGAAAACGGCCCGCATCCCGACAGGTGTTATCCGGATGTACGACGAACGCACCCAGCTCTACCATTACGACAACCAGCACCGCCTGGTGTTCTACACGCGGATACAGCATGGCGAGCCGCAGGTGGAGAGCCGCTACCTTTACGACCCGCTGGGCCGCCGGACAGGGAAACGGGTGTGGCGTCGCATGCGTGACCTGACGGGGTGGATGTCGCTGTCGCGTAAACCGGAGGTGACATGGTACGGCTGGGACGGTGACAGGCTGACGACGGTACAGACTGACACCACGCGTATCCAGACGGTGTACCAGCCGGGGAGCTTCACGCCGCTCATCCGTATCGAGACAGAGAACGGCGAATGGGAGAAAGCGCAGCGCCGCAGCCTGGCGGAGAAGTTACAGTCGGAAGGGAGTGAGGACGGTCACGGTGTGGTGTTCCCGGCTGAACTGGTGAGGATGCTGGACAGGCTGGAGGAAGAAATCCGGGCAGACCGAGTGAGCAGTGAAAGCCGCCAGTGGCTGGCACAGTGCGGGCTGACGGTGGAACAACTGGCAACACAGGTAGAGCCGGAGTACACAGCGGCACGCTCACTGCATCTTTATCACTGCGACCACCGGGGACTGCCGCTGGCCCTCATCAGCGAAGACGGCAATACGGTGTGGAGTGCGGAATACGATGAATGGGGCAACCTGATGAATGAGGAGAACCCGCATCACCTGCACCAGCCATACCGCCTGCCGGGCCAGCAGCACGATGAGGAATCGGGGTTGTGCTATAACCATAACCGGTACTACGATCCGTTGCAGGGGAGGTATATCACCCAGGATCCGATAGGGCTGGAGGGTGGATGGAACTTGTATAATTACCCACTGAATCCAGTCACAGAGACTGATCCACTGGGGCAAAAAGGGATGCGTTCTGATGGTCATCCTTGGGGCTATGGATGTGGAGATGAGAGTACAGACAGATTTGTACCTGATTCTTTGGGGGCTGCTGACTTTTTACCAGCCTGTCGAAATCATGATATATGCTATGGAACATTAGATAGTGACAAGGCTACTTGTGATAAAGGCCTTGGGTCTGATATGAAATACGCATGTAAAAATGATTTAAAAGGATTACATACATTATACCGTCCCCTTTGTAATGGTATGGCAGGAGGATATGAATTTGCAGTAAGTAAATTTGGTCAGTCGGCCTATGATGCCGCACAGGAAAAAGCATTAAATAACTATATGGAATTTGAAATGTTAGATTTATTACAAAGCATGGGAGAGAATGTCAATCCAGATGAATATAAGCAGGCGCATGATAGAGTTGTTAATCCAAATTGAATGCAGAGGGGAGTATGTTATTAAAACTGATAATATTATTTTCAATATTCTTTATCCCGTTTTTGGCAGGTTGCAGTATGTTTGATGATGTTTTTGAGAAAAACTACTCATTGAGTTCTGTTGCCAGTTATCCAGATGATGTTGATGAATTAAAAGAAATATGGTTTTTTTGTGAAAGATGTTTAAGTGATGAGCAGTGCGAAAATCATTACATTAAACAATGTAGAGATATAACTATTCCTGGTAGAGATGAAGCATTAAGTAAAGCTGTAGGCAGAGCCAATGTCGAAGCTGTTTACTTTCTTGTTGATGTGGCAAAAACTGATGTCAATGGTATTACAGGTAAATATAAGGAAACACCATTAATTATTGCTGCATATTATGGAACTCAAGCACATCAGGATATAGCTGAATTTTTGCTATTGCATGGGGCAGATATTAATAAAACTTACCCAGCCATTGGGCGAAATCCTCTAGGTGTCGCCAGATGGAAGCATAATGTCGATTTCGTTAATTTTCTACTGAAGCATGGTGCTGAACCAGCAGTACATATGGGGTCGATTGAGAATAAAGAGTGAGATTTAACAAAAATGCAATTCATGCTCTCGCCTTGGGTGACGGTATTGATACTGCTTTTAAGTGTTCAGGAAAAATGGAAAGTGGTAAACCCTTAAAATCTTCGGGCAAATGGGATTACTCTGTTGGTGGGACAAATGGTGCCTTTCTTTATCTTAAAGACTATTCAAATATTTTGACGGCTGGCCACACAGGAAATGTCGCTGTCGCGTAAACCGGAGGTGACATGGTACGGCTGGGACGGTGACAGGCTGACGACGGTACAGACTGACACCACGCGTATCCAGACGGTGTACCAGCCGGGGAGCTTCACGCCGCTCATCCGTATCGAGACAGAGAACGGCGAATGGGAGAAAGCGCAGCGCCGCAGCCTGGCGGAGAAGTTACAGTCGGAAGGGAGTGAGGACGGTCACGGTGTGGTGTTCCCGGCTGAACTGGTGAGGATGCTGGACAGGCTGGAGGAAGAAATCCGGGCAGACCGAGTGAGCAGTGAAAGCCGCCAGTGGCTGGCACAGTGCGGGCTGACGGTGGAACAACTGGCAACACAGGTAGAGCCGGAGTACACAGCGGCACGCTCACTGCATCTTTATCACTGCGACCACCGGGGACTGCCGCTGGCCCTCATCAGCGAAGACGGCAATACGGTGTGGAGCGCGGAGTATGATGAATGGGGAAACCAGCTAAATGAGGAGAACCCGCATCATCTGTACCAGCCATACCGCCTGCCGGGACAGCAGCACGATGAGGAGTCGGGGTTGTACTATAACCGGAACCGGTACTATGACCCGTTGTTGGCAAGGTATATCACCCAGGATCCGATTGGGTTGAATGGAGGGATAAACCTTTACACATATCCGTTAAATCCGTTATCAGGTATAGACCCATTAGGTTTGTGTCTGGAAGATTTGTGTATAATAGAGGGCGCTATAGGTTTATCTATTCTTTGGGGAATGGGATCTTCGTATTATGCGACGCAGGCACAACAATCAGGTAATCAGACTAGTACAACAACTACTAGCTTGCCTGCGTGTAATACAGCGGGTCAATGCTCTCCTTGTAACCCACCAGTTGGAGAGAAATTCAATAAAACAACACATTATGATCATGATCATGCTGAATGCTTACAGAGAACTGGTTCGAAAGTGCATTGGCATTATCAGACACATAACCAAATTCCTTATCCTGATTGTACATGTAAACTTCAAAAACATGCATTTGGTGGCTGTGGAGTTGCACCACCATAAGTTATCAATCTATACTTTAAAATCATAATGGATTCTTATACTTCCATTGTGCTGATTGTATGTGCAGTGGTGAGTATAGATGTCATGAATATTAAATTTTATCTCGATGTTTAATATTTGGTGAGTATAATCTATAATAGATAAATATGTTTTATGTGGCGATATCAATATGAAAAAACTAGTTGAGAAAGATTTTATCGACCAAATGCATGATAATAAAATGTGGGCAGTTAAATTCAATTTCGATGGGGGGCAGGTATTAATTAAAGATTATCTTGAACTTGATATTGATTATGTTATAAATGTTGATTCCTCCATCGGAGATGGAATCGTGTTTCACATATGCCCTGCAAAGATAATTTTTGAATGCGTTAGTAGCTTTAATATCCAATTGTCTTCCGATACTGAATCGGATGGCTATTTTAATGCAGATTGCTTATACATCTTGGAAATAAAAAAGAAATTCATTAAAAATAACAAAACGCATTACAGTATAATTTTTTGCAATAATGTTGGGTATATTAAACTTTATGCAGCCAAAGCATCATTATATATTAGTGATGAGGAGGTGTATAAAGTTGGTGATTCTGATTTTATACCTATTGAAAAAAGAATTAAATAATTTAGAAAATAGTGTATCCTGATTAATGAATGTCCATATTATGTTCGGTTGTTTATTGAGGATGCGATCTGCCTCTGAGATAATAAATGAAATGAGCGGCTAGAGATTTTCACACAGAACTACACTGGTCTTTTTGCGATATCTGACATTATGTAATACATATTCAGCCATGCATTAATTAAAATGTTACCTGTTTAATGTGAGTCCCTGTCTGAAAATAAATAATCCCCCCCGGATTAAAATAAACTCTCGCCGGGAAAGAAAGAGGAAATAAACCATGAGCGGAAAACCAGCAGCACGTCAGGGTGATGCCACGGCAAAAGGCGGTCCGATAGTCCAGGGGTCAGCGGGGGTACTGATAGGCGCGCCCACCGGCGTGGCGTGCTCGGTGTGTCCGGGCGGGATGACCTCGGGCCATCCGGTAAATCCGCTGCTGGGGGCGAAGGTGCTGCCCGGCGAGACGGACCTTGCCCTGCCCGGCCCGCTGCCGTTCATGCACTCCCGCACCTACAGCAGCTACCGGACGAGGACGCCTGCCCCGGTGGGCGTTTTCGGCCCCGGCTGGAAAGCGCCTTCGGATATCCGCTTACAGCTACGTGATGACGGACTGATACTCAACGACAACGGGGGGCGGAGCATTCACTTTGAGCCGCTGCTGCCGGGGGAGACGGTGTACAGCCGCAGCGAGTCAATGTGGCAGGTGCGCCACTGGCGCGGTACACGTATACGGAAGCCGGTGAACTGCTGGCGGTATATGACCGCAGCAATACGCAGGTGCGCGCTTTCACGTATGACGCGCAGCACCCGGGCCGGATGGTGGGGCACCGTTATGCGGGAAGGCCGGAGATGCGCTACCGCTACGACGATACCGGGCGGGTGGTGGAGCAGCTGAACCCGGCAGGGTTAAGCTATCGCTATCTTTATGAGCAGGACCGCATCACCATCACGGACAGCCTGAACCGGCGAGAGGTGCTGCATACAGAAGGCGGGGCCGGGCTGAAGCGGGTGGTGAAAAAAGAACTGGCGGACGGCAGCGTCACGCACAGCGGGTATGACGCGGCAGGAAGGCTCACGGCACAGACGGACGCGGCGGGACGGCGGACAGAGTACGGCCTGAATGTGGTGTCAGGCGATATCACGGACATCACCACGCCGGACGGCAGGGAGACGAAATTTTACTATAACGACGGGAACCAGTTAACGGCGGTGGTGTACCCGGACGGGCTGGAGAGCAGCCGGGCATATGATGAGCTGGACAGGCTGGTAACGGAGACATCGCGCAGCGGGGAGACAGTACGCTACCGCTACGATGACGCGTACAGTGAGTTACCGGCGACGACAACGGATGCGACGGGCAGCATCCGGCAGATGACCTGGAGCCGCTACGGGCAGTTGCTGGCCTTCACCGACTGCTCGGGCTACCAGACCCGCTATGAATACGACCGCTTCGGCCAGATGACGGCGGTCAGGGAAAGATCACGTAACGCTGCTTTTTTGTACTAAACAATTCGCATTTTATGTTTAAAAATTGAGATATTCCTTATTACCTGAAGCTGTTTTTTATTGCTTATACATGATCAAATACTCCTTACATAATTAAGGAGAACAAAATGGTACTT
>NZ_VNXE01000069.1:0-11852 GCF_009820115.1 Escherichia sp. HH41S | reverse complement strand
CTGCCACCATCTCTTCACAAGCTTATGCTTATTACATGCAAAACGTCCCGTTTTGCATCTTTGTGCCTACGGCACACCGTGATCTTTCCCTGCCAGCCCCTCCGGGTTGACCTGCTCCGTCACCCGCAGAACCCTGCACAATATCCAGTCCCTTGCAGGTCATGTCACCCTGCCGCGCCGCCGGTTTTCCGCTCATGGTTTATTCCTTTTCTTTTACCTTACATGGCCATACAAATAGTTACCTATACTGTCTTTGAATATTGCCCTATCATTTAAAGCCCACCTAATTTTTGCGACAGCAAAGGGATTTCTTTTTTAATCCAATCTATCATTTCATTTTTTTTAAAACATACGTTAATGCCATTCACACTTCCACATTCACCAAAAGCATCAAAATAAATTTCACATTTATTATTGCCTTTCGAAATGATGCTAACCCCCCATCTTATATTGTTATATTTTTCTTTTCTGAAATACTTCATTTGCAATAAATCAATTATCTTACCCGCATAGAGATCGCTAAGTTCATTCACCACTACTTTATATCTGTATATTTCATTAAGACCTTCCTTGCTAAGCGGAACTAACGTGGTAACATACGATGGAAGATTAACTACCTCTATCGTTTTCACGCTATCTATTCCACACAATTCATTCACTCGCCCCATCCCCAATACCGAACCAGAAAATAGAGACAATAAAACCATCAAATATTTCATCATAAAAAACCTCACTATTCTGGCGTACCCGTTATTGTCATCGTCTGCAACGGTCCATCCACCCGATAAAAAGGCAGTCCACTATGAGCTCCTCTGACACACTCATCTAAAGTTTTCGCCGCACGCGATTCAATTATTGTAATAACCCTTGCCTCTTCTTTATTATCATATTTCTTATCCGTCCGACTTAAAAGAGCCATGAAATTTTCTTTATCAAGAAGGTAATACTGTGCATGTGCAAACTCATGCCCCAAACCTAATGCAGGCGATTGTGATTTCGAGTTTAATTCAGTTGAACAAAATAAAGACGCTCTACTATTCCAATATATCGTCATATTATTCGAATTAAATCTACCATTGGTTCCTTCAATATACTCTATATTTATAGTTTCTTCAGAACTTGATAAAAAATCTATAGCATCTTTCATTCGTGAATCTTTTTCTAAATACTTAACAGCCTGATTAAAATCACTTGGATCACCATTAACCTCGAATTTTAAACCCAAAGAATCTATAAACCGAACAGGGTTTAATGGATATTTATACAGATTCCATTCACCTCTTAGCCCGATTGGATCCTGCGTGATATACCTCCCCTGCAACGGGTCATAGTACCGGTGACGGTTGTAGTACAGCCCCGATTCCTCATCATACTGCTGTCCCGGCAGACGGTACGGCTGTTGCAGGTGCTCCGGGTTTTCCTCGCCCAGCAGGTTTCCCCACTCGTCATACTCCCCGCGCCATGCCGTTTCCCCTTCCGGGCTGATAAGCGCCTGCGGCAGTCCACGGTGGTCGCAGTGGTAAAGATGAAGTTTCCTCTCCGGGATGTATTCCGCCTCCATCTGGTTTTTCATCTGTTCCGCCGTCAGCCCGCACTGCGCAAGCCACTGCTGGCTTTCTTCACTCACGCTGCCCTGCCGCAGTTCCCGCTCCAGCCTTCCCAGCATCACCGCCAGCTCCGCCGGGAGCGTCACACCCGTGTCCTCCTGCAACACCTCCGCCAGGCTACGGTGCCGCGCCTTCGCCTGTTCGCCATTCTCTGTTTCGATTCTGATGAGCGGCGTGAAGCTCCCCGGCTCGTATACCGTCTGGATACGCGTGGTGTCGGTCTGTATCGTCGTCAGCCTGTCACCGTCCCACCCGTACCAGGTCACCTCCGGTTTACGCGACAGCGACATCCATCCCGTCAGGTCACGCTCCCGCCGCCACACCCGTTTTCCCGTCCTGCGGCCCAGCGGGTCGTAAAGGTAGCGGCTCTCCACCTGCGGCTCGCCGTGCTGTATCCGCGTGTAGAACACCAGACGGTGCTGGCTGTCGTAATGGTAGTGGTGGGTGCGCTCGTCGTGCATCCGTATCACCCCTTCCGGGATACGGTCCGTCTTCTCCGCCAGCCTGCCGTATTCATCGTGGCGGTAGACATAGTGCGCATCTTCCGCGATGCGGTTATCCGGCCACGCCGTGAAGGTGCTGTCCGGGTGCAGTTCCGGGTCCGGCAGCCGGTTTCCTGCCGGGTCTGTTGCATACGGGATATCGATATCCAGGTTCACTGCCGTGGTGTGGACGCCCGTCAGCCTTCCCGTGTCGCTGTAACGGTACTCCCGGCTCTCCTGCGGGCCGCTGATGCGCACCAGTTGCCCGTTATCGTTCCACGTATACTCACGGTCAAGCTGCGGAAGGTTCAGGTGCCTGCTCCGGAGCTGGCCGCTGATATTCCAGGCGGTGGCAAGTTCACAGGCCTCCCCGGCGAAGCTGCGGGCCGTCTCACGGTGCAGCCGGTCCCGCGTGTACCCGACCAGCGGTGTTCCGCCCAGCTTCATCCCCGCAAGATAACCACTGCCATACGTCAGCCACTCCACCGGCGGCAGACCGTCCGGCTCCTGACGGGCCGCCAGCCCCTGTTCGCTGTACGCATGCCCCGTCTCATGCTCCCACAGCATCTCCCCCGTCTCCGGGTTCTCCACCGTCTGCCGTTCGCCCGTCAGGCGGCCCTTATCGTCATAGCCGTAGTGGACCGCCACACGGTGGCCTTCACTGGTATGGCTGAGGGTGGTTAACCACCCGTGCTCATCATACTGCCACTGCTCTGCCGCTTCGCCGTTCACCGTCCGGTGCGTGATGCGGTCCGACGTATCGTAGTGCCAGAGGGTGATAAGCCCCTCGTCTTCACTGCGGACAAGCTGCCCTGCGGCGCTGTACCGGTAACGCTGTGTCCTGCCATCAAAGCCGCGCTGCTCCGTCAGGCGGTCCAGCACATCATAGGTAAACTCACTCCGGCTGCCGTTCTCGTTGGTCAGCACGGTGATGCGCCCGGCGGCGTCATACCCCATGCTGCGCGTCAGCCCGCCCTGCGTGGTGCTGACGGCCTTTCCCCACGCATCATACTGTGTCTCACTGCGGCTGCCGTCCGGGGCAATGATAGCGGTGAGGTCGCCTGCGGCGCTGTACTCATAACGGGTTTCACGCCCCTGCACATCCTTCTGACTGACCAGTTGACCACGCGGGTTATAACTGCTGTAAGTGCTGATGCCTTCTTCCCGGTGAACCGCCGTCCTCTGCCCGTACCGGTCGTACTCATACCGTGTCGTGTACCCCGAGCAGTCCGTGAAGGCCAGCAGTTGACCGTAGCGGCTCCATGCCATCTGTTTTGTACTGCCCGTCGCATCCTGTATCCCTGTCGGCAGCTCACTCGCCGGGTCATCATAGCTGTACCGCGTCGTCTCACCGCTGCGTGAGGTCTCCGCCGCCAGCCTTCCCTTCTCGTCATACTCCCGGCTGCTGCGCAGCCCGTCCGGGTACGTCACTGACGTCACCTGCCGCTGGCTGTTGTAGCCATACCGCACCGTCCTGCCGTCCGGCCCCGTCACCGCCGTCACCGCGCCCGACGCCATATGCAGGCTGTACTCCGTCCGCCGTCCCGCCGCATCCGTCTGTGCCTTCAGCCTCCCCGCCTCATCATACTCGCTGCGGGTGATACTCCCGTCGGCATGCTCCTTCTTCACCACCCGCTTCAGGCCGCCCCCGCCTTCCGTGTACAGCACCTCCCGCCTGTTCAGGCTGTCCGTGATGATTACCCGGCTCTCTCCGTACTCAAAACGGTAGTCCAGCCCCTCCGGGTTGACCTGCTCCGTCACCCGACCGGTATCATCATACCGGTAGCGGCTCTCCGGCCTCCCCGCATAATGGTGCGCCACCATCCGCCCGGCGTGCTCCGCATCATAAGTAAACCCGCGCACCTGCGTCCCGCTGCGGTCATACACCGCCAGCAACTCACCGCTGGCCGTGTACGTGTAGCGCGCCAGCGGCGCAGTCGGCTGTTCATCCGGGTATGCCGGGTCGTGTGTCAGCCACACCGCCTCCAGCCGGATACCGTTATCGGCACCGTATTCTGTACCGGCGGGCAGCGTGTCGGGGAAAACCTGAGAAGAGGAAACAGAACGGGGACCGGCAGGGGAAGATAAAGACGTGGCGCGCTGTTTACGGAAGGCTTCAGCCCGCTGCGCCTGCGTGCTCAGCAACAGGTGAAAACGGCGGCCCGCGCCGTCCGTCCCCCCCGTCACCGCGCCCGCCACGTCACCCTCCGCTGCCCGGTGAAAGGCCAGCGTCCGACCAAAGCCATCCACCACGCCCGTCAGCACCCGGTATGCGGGCGGCTCCGGCGGCAGCACCTCGTCCGCCCCCGGCACCCGCTCCGGCCAGCCGAGTATCCACCACGGCCCCTGAAGGCTGTTTGTCGCCAGGTACACATGCGGACTCAGGCGAGCATCTTCCGGCAGCACCTGCCAGAGCGCGCTTAACGGCTGCGAACTGTGCTGCTCCGCCACCCCGCCTCGCGCCAGCCAGAACGACTCGCTGCGGCTGTAGCTTATCTCGCCGGGAAACAGCGGCTCAAAGTGAATGCTCCTGCCGCCGGTGTCGTTGAGTATCAGTTCCCGCTCATGAACCTGTAAGCGGATATCGAAAGGGGCTTTCCAGCCGGGACCAAACACTCCCACCGGGGCTGGCGTCTTCGTCCGGTAGCTGCTGTAGGCGCGGGAAAGAATGAACGGCAGCGGGCCGGGCAGTGCCAGGTCCGTCTCGCCCGGCAGCACCTTCGCACCCAGCACCGGGTTCACCGGGTTAGCATAGGTAATCCCTCCCGGACACACCGAGCAGGCCACTCCCGTCGGCGATCCTATCAGCACACCCGCTGAACCCTGCACAATATCCAGTCCCTTGCGGGTCATGTCGCCCTGCCGCGCCGCCGGTTTTCCGCTCATGGTTTATTCCTTTTCCTCTGAATTATTTTATATTCAGAGGGTTAATTATTTAATTGAAATTTAATATCAATAAAAACGCCGTTAACAAACAGTTAGTCAAAATATTCATTATACTATTTTCAGTATCAATACAGAAAGCATGAGTTATCTTATTGCGATTGAGAAACTCAGATACAAAAAAAATTAGCCACCACATTTTTCGTTATTCGAATGCTTTCATAAAAATCCCTTGCATCCAATCAATTACACCACAGACTTGCATCAACAACAGTAGGTTTTATGTCAGCGTTCAATATGATGGCTGAAGTTATATTTCATCGTTTTCTTGGACAGTTATAACTTTCACTCTACAAGCCTGTATTTAATGATGCAAAAATATATATTTTTATCCTTTCCCTTGCGCACCCGACAATCGCCCCACACACATCAAAAAAAATTAACTTACCAACCATCTATTTACCATGTACTCTTTAAATTGGAGTTTCACAATTTAAAAGTATTAAAATACCATCATCCAACTCCTTCCTCAGTAGGTCAGCCAGTTCTGGCGTATCCAGAACTGAAAATGTTTTATCCATAACCCTAATTGAAAAACAAGATTTAGGATTCATCATCCCAAACTCTTCTGCAATCAACAATGTAGATTCTGAATTATATTTTTCAACACGATCACCGATCGCATTAATATCTTGATGAGAAAGAACTCCTTCTGGTTCAAATATATGATACACATCATTAAATATATAACTATACTTTTGCATAAGGCAATCTAACTTAGCTCTTAAATCACCAAGATCCATTGCACTATAACATCTAATATCTATTGACATTTTTCATCTTTTTTCACTCCAGATCCATAACCACTTTCAACTGCGAATTAGCTCCCTCATACTACAACCATCTGTCTATTCTCATTTTTCTTATTATTTTTTAAATCAATCATTCAGTTGGTAGCTATTAATAAACTCATCGTATATTTCATGCAAACCATAAAACTTTGCATCAGAATCATTTTTCATAATTTTATATTGACTTCTCAGTTTTTTAAATAATCCGTCGGGAACAGGGTTTGGTGCAGTTTCATTTTTTGCGCAGCAAAAATAAAAAAAGGCTGTCTTTAACTCCTTAACAGATAGCCTCTCTGAGTTATTCATTAAATAATCAAATGCATCCCGCCAATCATCAGATAAAAGTAAAAAATCTAAAGCAGCGCCTTTAATTACGCCATCAACAGATGTCAATGTATACAAAATTTTCTTACAGAAAGACAGACAACATGTTTTATCCTGTACTAATAACTCTCCCAAATACTCTAATGCATCAGCATCGTCGTCTACCGAGTTAGGATCTATATAACCATTTTCTAGCAAGCTATTTAATCCACTAACTAATTTATTTACAACAATATTTTTGTTCATTTGAATCCCTTTGCAATTATTGTTGCCAGTCTCTTAGCACCATCAGGCATGTTTTTCCATACTGCGTTAAGTCTAACACTTCCATTTTCGCCGTCAATAATCACCGATGTTGTTCTGTCTGCTGGTAAGTCACCTTGTGCCGAATTCAGTAACTTCTCAATTATCATATCATTGTTTGCAGGAGTATCCGGGATACCAGCATCCTCTAAAATTTGCCCCATATCCCTTGATCTTTCAATGCTATGTATCTTATTTTCTAAAGTTTCTATTGTTTTTTGCCCGTCCGGATATTCTCTAGCAAAAGCCTTTTGGTTATCTCGCCTTAAATTAATCAACTCATCATATTCTTGTTGCAGTTCATCCAAATTACCAGATGCCTTACCACGCATATAAAGATCCACTTTATCCCTAGGAATACGGGCATGACCCTTCACTGCGGTATCATGCATTTTACCATGTGCATCCGGCAATTCCTCAATATCAAAACCACGCTCTTGGTTGCGGGCATTATCCTCATCTTCCGGTCCCCATCCTCCCGGGCTTCCCGTACTGCCGCCGGCCAGGCAGTTCTTCTCTTCATCCGTCAAATCCTTCCCAACATTCGGCTGACTCCCTGACGAATTATCATTCTCATGTGGGCTATCTAAAGGACAACTACTGGTCCAGTAACACATTTCAGCCTGAGAATTTATTAACTGCCCATCGCTCAGAGCCTTCCCGGCACGCCCATCATTAGCGAGAAGGTCATATCCCATTGGCCCTGCGACCACAGCCATTGCTCCAAGAGCAGGGGCAGCAGACGCCATAGCCGCCGTGACTGCATCAAAAGCCGCCGCCCCGCCCGAAAGTAACGCCCCCCCAAATTCTGTTCCTGTTACTGTTGTGGCAGAACCAAGAACCAGTGTATCACCAGACAACCCAAGAGGATCCCCCCGCAGCACCGGGTTCAGCGGATACGCATACAGGTTCAATCCTCCCTTCAGCCCTATCGGGTCCTGAGTGATATACCGTCCCTGCAACGGGTCATAATACCGGTTGCGGTTGTAGTACAGCCCCGACTCCTCATCATACTGCTGCCCTGGCAGACGGTACGGCTGGTACAGGTGATGCGGGTTCTCCTCATTAAGCAGGTTTCCCCACTCGTCATACTCCCCGCGCCACGCCGTTTCCCCTTCCGGGCTGATAAGCGCCTGCGGCAGTCCACGGTGGTCGCAGTGGTAAAGATGAAGTTTCCGCACCGGGATGTATTCCGCCTCCAGTTGCGCCGCCATCTGCGCCGCCGTCAGCCCGCACTGTGCAAGCCATGCTTCACTCTCCGCACTCACCGCACCCGCGCGCAGTTCCCGCTCCAGCCTCCCCAGCATCACCGCCAGCTCAGCCGGGAGCGTCACACCCGTGTCCTCCTGCAACACCTCCGCCAGGCTACGGTGCCGCGCCTTCGCCTGTTCGCCATTCTCTGTTTCGATTCTCAGGAGCGGCGTGAAGCTTCCCGGCTGATAAATCGTCTGGATACGTGTGGTGCCGGTCTGTACCGTCGTCAGCCTGTCACCGTCCCACCCGTACCATGTCTCCTCCGGTTTACGCGACAGCGACATCCACCCCGTCAGGTCACGCTCCCGTCGCCACACCCGTTTCCCCGTCCGGCGGCCCAGCGGGTCGTAAAGGTAGCGGCTCTCGACCTGCGGCTCGCCGTGCTGTATCCGCGTGTAGAACACCAGGCGGTGCTGGCTGTCGTAATGGTAGTGGTGGGTACGCTCGTCGTGCATCCGGATAACCCCTTCCGGGATGCGGTCCGTCTTCTCCGCCAGCCTGCCGTATTCATCGTGGCGGTAGACATAGTGCGCATCTTCCGCGATGCGGTTATCCGGCCACGCCGTGAAGGTGCTGTCCGGGTGCAGTTCCGGGTCCGGCAGCCGGTTTCCTGCCGGGTCTGTTGCATACGGGATATCGATATCCAGGTTCACTGCCGTGGTGTGGACGCCCGTCAGCCTTCCCGTGTCGCTGTAACGGTACTCCCGGCTCTCCTGCGGGCCGCTGATGCGGATTAGCTGTCCGTTGTCGTTCCAGTCGTAGTCACGGTCAAGCTGAGGAAGGTTCAGGTGCCTGCTCCGGAGCTGCCCTGTGAGGGTGTACGCCGTGGCCTGTTCGTACCCCTCTGTACTGCCCACTCCGTTACCGAAGCTGCGGGCCGTCTCACGGTGCAGCCGGTCCCGCGTGTACTCGACCAGCGGTGTTCCGCCCAGCTTCATCCCCGCAAGATAACCACTGCCATACGTCAGCCACTCCACCGGCGGCAGACCGTCCGGCTCCTGACGGGCCGCCAGCCCCTGTTCGCTGTACGCATGCCCCGTCTCATGCTCCCACAGTATCTCCCCCGTCTCCGGGTTCTCCACCGTCTGCCGTTCGCCCGTCAGGCGGCCTTTATTGTCATAGCCGTAGTGGACCGCCACACGATGGCCTTCACTGGTATGGCTGACGGTGGTTAACCACCCGTGCTCATCATACTGCCACTGCTCCGCCGGGTCGCCGTTCACCGTCCGGTGCGTGATGCGGTCCGACGCATCGTAATGCCAGAGGGTGATAAGCCCCACATCTTCACTCTGCGTGAGTTTTCCGGTCAGGTCATAATGGTAACGTTGCGTCCGCCCGTCAAAGCCGCGCTGCTCCGTCAGCCTGTCCACCGGGTCATACCGGAACGTGGACTGGCTGCCGTTCTCGTTGGTCAGCACAGTGATGCGCCCGGCAGCGTCATACCCCATGCTGCGCGTCAGACCGCCTTCCGTCACACTCACAGGACGCCCGCGTTTATCATATGCGATGGTGCTGCGTTTACCGTCCGGTGATATCGTTGCTGTCAGGTCGCCTGCGGCGCTGTACTCATAACGGGTTTCACGCCCCTGCGCATCCCTCTGACTGACCAGTTGACCGCGCGGGTTATAACTGCTGTAAGTGCTGATGCCTCCTTCCCGGTGAACGGCGATTTGTTGACCGTACCGGTCATACTCATACCGCGTCGTGTACCCCGAGCAGTCCGTAAACGCCTGAAGCTGACCGTACCGGTTTCGCGTTATTCTCCGCCTCACCCCGGTTCCGTCTTCCACCGCACAGGGCAGGCCACTGCGGGAAGAATCATAAAACCAGCGCGTAATGTTACCGTTGCGCGAGATCTCTTCCGCCAGCCTGCCCTGACGGTCATATTTCCGGCTGCGGCGCAGCCCGTCCGGGTACGTCACTGACGTCAGTTGCAACTGGTTGTTGTAACCATACCGTACCGTCCTGCCGTCCGGCCCCGTCACCGCTGTCACCGCGCCCGACGCCATATGCAGTCGGTACTCCGTCCGCCGCCCCGCCGCATCCGTCTGCGCCTTCAGCCTCCCCGCCTCATCATACTCGCTGCGGGTGATGCTCCTGTCCGCATGTTCCTTCTTCACCACACGCTTCAGGCCACCCCCGCCTTCCGTGTACAGCACCTCCCGCCTGTTCAGGCTGTCCGTGATGGTCACACGGTCCTGCCCGTACTCAAAGCGGTAGTTCAGCCCCTCCGGGTTGACCTGCTCCGTCACCCGACCGGTATCATCATACCGGTAGCGGCTCTCCGGCCTCCCCGCATAATGGTGCGCCACCATCCGCCCGGCGTGCTCCGCATCATAAGTAAACCCGCGCACCTGCGTCCCGCTGCGGTCATACACCGCCAGCAACTCACCGCTGGCCGTGTACGTGTAGCGCGCCAGCGGCGCAGTCGGCTGTTCATCCGGGTATGCCGGGTCGTGTGTCAGCCACACCGCCTCCAGCCGGATACCGTTATCGGCACCGTATTCTGTACCGGCGGGCAGCGTGTCGGGGAAAACCTGAGAAGAGGAAACAGAACGGGGACCGGCAGGGGAAGATAAAGACGTGGCGCGCTGTTTACGGCAGGCTTCCGCCCGCTGCGCCTGTGTGCTCAGCACCAGGTGAAAACGGCGGCCCGCGCCGTCCGTCACCCCCGTCACCGCGCCCGCCACGTCACCCTCTGCCGCCCGGTGGAAGGCCAGCGTCCGCCCGAAGCCATCCACCACGCCCGTCAGCACCCGGTATGCGGGTGGCTCCGGCGGCAGCACCTCGTCCACTTCCGGCACCCGCTCCGGCCAACCGAGCACCAGCCACTGCCCGGTTGTGCTGACAGCCATCATATAGGTGTGTGGACTCAGGCGGACCGCTTCCGGCAGCGCCCGCCAGAACCGCGCAAGCGGGTGTCCTTTATGCTGTTTCAGCACCCCGCCCCGCGCCAGCCAGAACGACTCGCTGCGGCTGTAGCTTATCTCGCCAGGAAACAGAGGTTCAAAGTGGATGCTCCGGCCACCGCTGTCGTTAAGTATCAGTTCACGCTCACAAATCTGTAAGCGGATGTCGGAGGGGGCTTTCCAGCCGGGGCCGAATATCCCCACCGGGGCTGGCGTCTTCGTCCGGTAACTGCTGTAGGCGCGGAAAAGGATGAACGGCAACGGGCCGGATAGTGCCAGGTCGGTTTCAGCAGGCAGTACCTTCGCTCCCAGCAGCGGGTTTACCGGATTGCCATATTTCGGCGTGGCTTCCCCTGTGGGACACACCGAGCAGGCAACCCCCGTCGGCGCACCTATCAGCACCCCTGCTGAACCCTGCACAATATCCAGTCCCTTGCGGGTCATGTCACCCTGCCGCGCCGCCGGTTTTCCGCCCATGAATCAATTCCTTCTGCTTTTAATATGGTTCATCTGGCCACTGCACCAGTTCCGTTTTAATTTTTTGCACCTGACTCAAAATTGCCGCATATCCGGCATTCCGGGGGGTAAATCTTTCGGCACAGGCGCATCCGGCACAGGTTGTGTGGCACCACAGTTCCAGTTAATCACCGGCGCATCACCGTTCACATCCGACTCCCCTTCCAGATGAATGTGCGTACCATTAAGAAATATGCTTCCGTCCTTCGTCAGCACCAGCCTTGCCTTACCACAGCAGAGTTCAAGATGCTCACCGGCAGAATAAACTGCTGTTTGTCCGGTGTTTTCCTTCATCGTCTTGCCCACCGAGAAGGTGACGTTATTCCCTACATTGACGCTGTAGCCCATTCCCACCATCAGTGATTTATGCAGCCCTACCTGTGAGGACTGCAACAACGCCACCGAGGTATTCATAATGCCGCCTACCGTCGTCTGGTAAGCCACGCCCACCGTCAGCGCACGAATGATCCCCACCTTTTCAACCTGGTTTGATCCCACTTTGATAATCTGGTTACTGCCCACCGTTTCCACTTGGTTGACACCAACCGTCTGTATCTGATTAACGCCAATGTTCTGGATCTGGTTATTGGTAACGGTGATCGCCTGGTTGTTACCTATTTTTTCGGCATGGTTGTTTATCACATCAGTGGTGCGGTTATTCAGCACCTCGGTGTTCATGTTCTTCTGCGCGTGGATGTAGACCTGTTCTTTCCCTGTCGCATC